>NZ_BCBI01000059.1:0-39140 GCF_001320565.1 Pseudomonas sp. NBRC 111132 | reverse complement strand
TATCAGGCCGAAGCCAGGTTCATCGCCTTGTGAGTATCGATCAGGTGCTGCACTACGCCAGGGTCGGCCAGGGTCGAAATATCGCCCAAGGCATCGTACTCACCGGTGGCGATCTTGCGCAGGATACGGCGCATGATCTTGCCCGAGCGAGTCTTCGGCAACCCAGGCGCCCACTGGATCACATCCGGCGAAGCGATCGGGCCGATTTCCTTGCGCACCCAGTTCTTCAGCTCCAGACGCAATTGCTCGCTGGCCTCGATACCGGCATTGAGGGTGACATAGACATAGATGCCCTGTCCCTTGATGTCGTGCGGCACGCCAACCACTGCGGCCTCGGCAACCTTCGCATGCGCGACCATGGCACTTTCGATCTCGGCAGTGCCCATGCGGTGGCCGGAGACGTTGAGCACGTCGTCCACACGGCCGGTGATCCAGTAGTAGCCATCCTCGTCACGGCGCGCACCGTCGCCGGTGAAGTACATGCCACGGAAGGTCTTGAAGTAGGTGTCGACGAAGCGGTCGTGGTCGCCGTACAGCGAACGCGACTGGCCCGGCCAGGAGTCCAGAATTACCAGGTTACCTTCGGTGGCACCTTCGATCAGGTTGCCCAGGTTATCGACCAATGCCGGCACCACGCCAAAGAACGGACGGGTTGCCGACCCCGGTTTCAAGCCGGTGGCGCCAGGCAGCGGGCTGATCAAAATGCCGCCGGTTTCAGTCTGCCACCAGGTGTCGACGATCGGGCAACGCTCCTTGCCTACGGTCTTGTAGTACCAGTTCCAGGCTTCTGGGTTGATCGGCTCACCCACCGAACCCAGAAGGCGCAGGCTGGAGCCGTCTGCTCCCTCTACAGCCGCTTGCCCTTCGGCCATCATGGCGCGGATGGCAGTTGGCGCGGTGTAGAGGATGTTGACCTTGTGTTTGTCGACGATCTTCGACACGCGGGTGATGTCCGGGTAGTTAGGCACGCCCTCGAACAGCAAGGTAGTGGCGCCGTTGGCCAGCGGGCCGTAGACGATGTAGCTGTGGCCGGTGACCCAACCGACGTCGGCGGTGCACCAGTACACCTCGCCCGGGCGGTAGTCGAAAACGCGCTCATGGGTCAGTGCCGCGTACACCAGGTAACCGCCGGTGGTGTGCAGCACGCCCTTCGGTTTGCCGGTGGAGCCGGAGGTATAAAGGATGAACAGCGCTTCTTCGGCACCCATCTCTTTCGGCGCGCAGTGGCTGGAGGCCACTTTCATCAGGTCTTCGTACCAGATGTCGCGGTGTTGGTGCCAGGCAATGTCGCCACCGGTGCGCTTGCACACGATGATTTTCTGCACACTGCTGGTTTCAGGGTTGGTCAGTGCCAGGTCGACGTTAGCCTTGAGCGGGGTACGACGGCCGCCACGCACGCCTTCATCGGCGGTGATCACCACCTTGGACTTGCAGTCGATGATACGGCCGGCCAGC
This sequence comes from Pseudomonas sp. NBRC 111132, assembly GCF_001320565.1. Lineage (NCBI taxonomy): Bacteria > Pseudomonadati > Pseudomonadota > Gammaproteobacteria > Pseudomonadales > Pseudomonadaceae > Pseudomonas > Pseudomonas sp. NBRC 111132. Next base: position 37,685 of record NZ_BCBI01000059.1, on the reverse strand, counting down.
GCCTCGGGCGAGAAACCGCCAAACACCACCGAATGAATCGCACCGATACGGGCACAGGCCAGCATGGCAACCACAGCCTCGGGGATCATTGGCATATAGATGGTGACTACGTCACCCCGGTGCACGTCCTGGCCGCGCAGGGCGTTGGCGAACTTGCAGACCTGCTCGTGCAGTTCGCGGTAGGTGATGTTGCGGTGTTCGGAAGGGTCGTCGCCTTCCCAGATGATGGCCAACTGGTCGCCGCGCTCTTCAAGGTGGCGGTCCAGGCAGTTGGAGGAAACGTTCAGAGTGCCGTCGGCGAACCATTTGATATCGACATGGTGGTCGTCGAAGGAGGTCTGCTTGACCTTGGTGAACGGCTTGATCCAGTCGATGCGCTGGGCCTGCTCGCGCCAGAAGCCGTCCGGGTTGATCACCGACTGCTGGTACATGGCCTTGTAGGTGGCCTCGTCGGTCAGGGTAGTGGCCGCAACCTCGGGACGAACGGGATACAGTGGAGCCGCACTCATCTGTGTTACCTCGGTGTAATAGTTGTTTTTGTATGGAACCGTTTGTAACTGTACCAGAGCGACAAAAGCCATTCGACGTTGGTAGTAATTTGGTACGCCCGTTCCGGCAGAGCGCTCTGGCGCGGGCATTACAGCCCAGGCAGAGAGGAAAAGAGGGGCTTTGCCACAGGATTGTTACAGATTCTGTCAAAACACTTTATCAAAAGACCCACTGTTTCAGCTTTGGCCACAGCCATAAAATTCACCTCGCCAGCAACGGCAAGGCGATTAACAACTGGTAACAGCCCCCACGAAGGCAAGCGTTGATCTCCATCTCATCCCGATAGTTAAAACTAGCAGTACTCGCGGCGCCATAAGCGCCGCGTGCCCCCTCACGACCTTAGACAGGTAAATAGAAAATGAAAGCTTTACTGGTATTGGTACTTGGCAGTCTTTGCGGCGCGGCGATGGCCGGCGAAGCTAAAGATGCCGAGCAGATTCCGGTTGAACAGTACAGTTACTCGCAACACCTGGACATTGCCCGTGTCATCTCCATGAGCGAAGTGCCCAATGTGTGCGAAGTCGTGCCAGCCCGTATGACCTACGAGGACTCCAAGGGCCAGAAGCACATTCTCGAATACCGCGTGATGGGGAACGGCTGCTCTAACGGCTGATACCTTCAGAATCAGGGGCCCTACGGGCCCCTTTCGCGGCACAAGGCCGCTCCCACAGGTATTGTGCTCTACCGAAGAGCAGCACATTACCTGTGGGGGCGGCCTTGTGTCGCGAAAGGACTGCAAAGCAGTCCCAGGTTCTTTGACCAATAACTAATCCGTCGACTTGTTAAGCGCGTAATCTCTCAACTTGTTGGCAATTGTCGTGTGCGAAACACCCAATCTTTTCCCTAACGCCCGACTACTCGAAAATTCCCCCATCAAACTTTCCAGTACCGCTTTCTCAAAGCGCCCGACAATCTGCGAAAGATCCCCTTCCAACGAAAACTCGCCCAACGGCTGCCGCGCGCCATAATCCGGCAGGCGTATATGCTCGCTTTTGACCACGCCGCCTTCGCATAAAGAAACCGCTTGGAACAATACGTTTTCCAACTGCCTTACATTGCCCGGCCAATGGTATTGCCCAAGTTTTTCCATTGCCGCGGGCGCCAGGCGCGGCATGGCGCAGCCGATCTGTCGGCTGGCCTGATCGAGAAAGTGCTGCACCAGCCCCTCCAGCCCATCCATGCATTCACGCAAAGGCGGAATGTGCAGCGACAATACGTTAAGGCGGTGATAAAGGTCCTGGCGAAACTCGCCACGGGCACACAGTTCGGACAAATCCACTTGGGTCGCGCAAATCACCCGCACATCCAGGTACACCTCTTCATCGCTACCGACCCGGCGAAAACAGCCGTCCTGCAGAAAGCGCAGCAGCTTCACCTGCAAGCGCGGGCTCATCTCCCCTACCCCATCAAGGAACAGCGTGCCACCTGCGGTCAGCTCCAGCAGCCCAAGCTTGCCTTCGGCCCGCGCTCCTTCGAATGCCCCAGGGCCGTAACCGAACAGCTCGGTCTCGGCCATCGACTCGGGCAACCCAGCGCAGTTGAGCGCCATCAGCGGCGACTGCCCACGCGGGCTGGCCAGATGGCAGGCGCGCGCCAGCAGCTCCTTGCCAGTACCGGTTTCGCCCTCGATCAGCAACGGCGCATCCAGCGGCGCCATGCGCCGCGCTTCACGCACCACCGCAGCCATCACCCGTGAGCTCTGGAAGATGCTGTCGAAACCGCGTAGCTCCTGCTTGCGCACATTGTAGATACGCTCGCCGATGCGATCAGCCCGATGCAGGGTAAGTACCGCGCCAGCCAGCGCCTCGCTCTCGTCGTGCTCGGACTGCAGCGGTGCGATATCGGCCAGGAACACATCACCCTTGACCTTGATACGCAGGCCATTGATGCGTGACTTGTTGGCCCTTACCAGCTCCGGCAGGTCGAAGTCTTCTACATAGCGCGCCAGCGGCATGCCCGGCACTTCGTCTACCCGCACCCCTAGCAACTGTGCGGCGGAACGGTTGGCGGCAACGATGCTGCCTCCCATGTCGATCGATAGCACCGGGAAATCCAGCGCCCCGAGCAGCGCATTCAGCTCCATGTGCCGGCGCTCACTGGGCATCAGGCCCACGCGCTTCACGCCAAATACCCCGGCTATGGCCTCGAACTTCGGCCGCAAGGCTTGGAACTGCAGATTGATCAGGTTCGGGCAGTGCAGGTAGATGGCGTTGCCATGGTCACCGCCCACCTCGCCGCGCAGTACGTTGATGCCGTACTCGACCAGCAGGTTGAGGATGTCGCGCAGGATGCCAATGCGGTTCTGGCAATGCACTTTGATACGCATGAGGGCTCTCGAAGCGCCAATGTTTTTCAACACCGCGCGGAAAAGTCGTAAAGATAAGCTGACAAAAACTGCGCAAACATCAGCCAGATGCCTCGGATTTTCCGACACCCACGCAACTTTGTAAAATTATCGTTACGAAAACCTGTTTGCGACGCTTCGCGGCAGCGGTCAGCCCCCGTGCAAAATCGCCGGTGAAGGGATATTTCTTGGGTATGTCCTGCACATAACAAGAAAAGCCCTCACCAGGAGAGCCTCATGAAACAGACGCAATACGTGGCACGCGAGCCCGATGCGCATGGTTTTATCGATTACCCGCAGCAAGAGCATGCGGTGTGGAACACCTTGATCACCCGCCAGCTGAAAGTGATCGAAGGCCGCGCATGCCAGGAATACCTGGACGGCATCGACCAGCTCAAGCTGCCCCATGACCGCATTCCGCAGTTGGGCGAGGTCAACAAGGTGCTGGGCGCCACCACCGGTTGGCAGGTTGCCCGGGTGCCGGCGCTGATCCCCTTCCAAACCTTCTTCGAGCTGCTGGCCAGCAAGCGCTTCCCGGTCGCCACGTTCATCCGCACCCCGGAAGAGCTGGACTACCTGCAAGAGCCCGATATCTTCCACGAGATCTTCGGCCACTGCCCGCTGCTGACCAACCCCTGGTTCGCCGAATTCACTCACACCTACGGCAAGCTCGGCCTGGCTGCGACCAAGGAACAACGCGTGTACCTGGCGCGCCTGTACTGGATGACCATCGAGTTTGGCCTGATGGAAACCCCGCAGGGCCGCAAGATCTATGGCGGCGGCATCCTCTCGTCGCCTAAAGAGACCGTCTACAGTCTGTCTGGCGAGCCCGAGCACCAGGCCTTCGACCCGATCGAGGCCATGCGTACGCCGTACCGCATCGACATCCTGCAGCCGCTGTATTTCGTGCTGCCGAACATGAAGCGCCTGTTCGACCTTGCCCATGAAGACATCATGGGCATGGTCCACGAAGCCATGAAGCTGGGCCTGCACGCACCGAAATTTCCACCCAAGGTCGCTGCCTGAGCGACCTTGCCGATAACAACTCGAACCGGAAAACACCTCATGAATGCCTTGAACCAAGCCCATTGCGAAGCCTGCCGCGCCGATGCGCCGAAAGTCACCGACGAAGAGCTGGCAGAGCTGATTCGCGAAATCCCGGACTGGAATATCGAAGTACGCGACGGCCATATGGAGCTGGAGCGCGTATTCCTGTTCAAGAACTTCAAGCACGCCCTGGCATTCACCAATGCCGTGGGCGAAATCGCCGAAGCCGAAGGCCACCACCCAGGGCTGCTGACCGAGTGGGGCAAGGTTACCGTGACCTGGTGGAGCCACTCGATCAAAGGCCTGCACCGCAACGACTTCATCATGTGTGCACGCACTGACAAGGTCGCCGAGGTGGCCGAAGGCCGCAAGTGACACCCTTACCCCGTAAGCCTGACTACGACGCACGCGCCGTGGTCAGGTTCACACACGCTGGCTCCCCACATCTGTCAAACCCAATCGCCCCATACCCTATCCCTCTCGGAATCAGCTGCTGAAACGATTGCCGCACTTCTTTGAAACTAGGCGCTCTTCAAATCCCAGAGACAGAGAAGATGCTCCTATCATCGTACAGCTCCGAATTGAAAACCGCGCTTGGCGCTTCGCAGAAAGCCTGCGCCAGCCCAGGTATTACCAGGCTTGATACACCGCGCTTGCCCAGCATGGACAACTTCCGTGATGTAGCGGGAACCGTCACGGCATACTCCACCTGCTACGGAACCCTGCGCAGCAACGCGTTCTACCGAAGCAACGCCGTGATTCCCTCCGCTGCCGACATGCTCGTGCTGGAGCAACTGGGCATTCGCGCCATCTTCGACCTGCGAGCCGACCAAGAGATCGAAGCAGAACCAGACGTGCTTCCCACCGGCGCCACCTACCGGCAGTTCAACGTCTTGCGTGAGCGCTTCGAAAGGTTCGACCGCAACGCACTTCGCCTTGAAAGCGCGGAACAGACCGCCGCATTCATGCAGGATCTAAATCGCGACTTTGTCCTGAGTGCTGCAATTCGAGAGGTGTTAAACGAAGTCCTGACCACAATGGCCGAAACCCAAGGCCCGGTATTGTTTCACTGCTCCGCGGGCAAAGACCGAACCGGCTGGGTATCGGCACTGCTGTTAAGCATTGCAGGTGCCGATGAGGCCACGCTCAGGCACGATTACCTGGCAACCAACACCTACACTGCACAACGCGTCAACGCTGCGCTGGCAGCCATGCCAGAAGCAACAAGGGCCATCTACACGCCGGTCATGGGCGTCGATGCGCGCTACCTGAACGCCGCACTCGAACAAGTGGCCATCGCTTACGGCGACATGGACAACTACCTGCATAATGGCCTGAACCTCTCCCGGCAGACATCAAGCGATCTACGCAGCAAACTGCTCGCGTGACCTGAAAGGCCGCAGCAGTCAGCGGCCTCCCCAGATCCGATATTCGCCCGCAAAACCGACAAACGAACGGGAAAAAATCCAAACTGTCATCCAGACTTGTGTATCCTGCCCCAGCTTTGCGAAGCTCCAAACGCGCCTGGCGCAGACTTTTCACTCACACTTGCGAGGAACGACGAGATGCATGAGATCCCGAATCTTCCCTTCCCAAGCCTGAACCCAGAAGAGCCAACCGTGACCGTTCACGCCGAACCGGCAGCTGCCGTCGAGCAGGATGGTGACGATCAATCCAGCGCTGACCAGGACTAACCGCGCATCCCCGACTGTGTGAAAACGGCTGACCTGCGGGCCACCCCCGTCATCACGTTTTCACACCGTCCTGAACACATGTAGGCCCCCATGCCCGACTCACCGCGCCCCCTTGCGGTCACCCTGCAAGTCGTTTCCATCGTTCTCTTCACCTTCATCGGCTACCTGAACATCGGCATTCCACTGGCCGTGCTACCTGGCTATGTGCATAACGACCTGGGCTTCAGCGCCGTGGTCGCTGGCCTGGTGATCAGCGTGCAATACCTGGCCACCCTGCTCAGCCGCCCTACCGCCAGCCGCATCATCGACAACCACGGCAGCAAGAAAGCCGTGATGTACGGCCTTGCCGGCTGCGGCCTCAGCGGGGTGTTCATGCTGGCGTGCGCCTTCCTCACCCACCTGCCCTGGCTGAGCCTGGCTTGCCTGCTGGTCGGCCGCCTGGTACTGGGCAGCGCTGAAAGCTTGGTGGGGTCGGGTGCGATCGGCTGGGGTATCGGCCGGGTAGGCGCCGCCAACACAGCCAAGGTCATTTCCTGGAACGGCATCGCCAGCTATGGCGCACTGGCCATCGGCGCTCCACTGGGCGTGCTGATGGTCAAGGGGCTGGGGTTGTGGAGCATGGGTGTGAGCATCATCCTGCTGTGCATCATCGGCCTGCTGCTGGCCTGGCCCAAGCAGGCCGCCCCCATCGTCAGCGGCGTACGCCTGCCATTCCTGCGGGTGCTGGGCAAGGTGTTCCCGCATGGTTCGGGCCTGGCCCTGGGCTCGATCGGCTTCGGCACCATCGCCACCTTCATCACCCTGTACTACGCCAGCCGAGGCTGGTCCGATGCGGCGTTGACCCTGAGCCTGTTCGGCGCCAGCTTCATCAGCGCGCGGCTGCTGTTCGGCAACCTGATAAACCGTATCGGCGGCTTCAGGGTGGCAATCGCCTGCCTGTCGGTGGAAACACTCGGGCTGCTGATGCTGTGGCTGGCCCCCAGTGCCGAAATGGCCTTGGCGGGTGCAGCACTGAGCGGGTTTGGTTTCTCGCTGGTGTTCCCGGCGCTGGGCGTGGAGGCAGTGAACCAGGTGTCGGCGGCCAACCGTGGGGCCGCGGTTGGGGCGTATTCACTGTTCATCGATTTGTCGCTGGGGGTGACCGGACCACTGGTGGGCGCGGTGGCGGCGGGGTTCGGGTTTGCTTCGATGTTTCTGTTTGCGGCGACTGCCGCAGCTTGCGGGCTGGTGTTGAGCTTGTATCTGTACAGACAAGCGCGGCGGCATCGAGATCATTGAAAGCAGGGGGCGCTTTGCGCCCCCGAGGCCCTGAAGGTTAACGCTGGGCGTACTGCAACACCACTTCCAGCGGGTGGCGCATCTTGCGTTCGGTCATGCGCTTGACCTGGCTACGGCACGAATAACCGGTCGCCAGCGGCTCTCCTTCCTTGTCCAGCTTGGTCGCCCAGCTCTGCTCGAAGATGGTCCGCGAGGTTTCCTGATTGCGCGCTTCGTGCCCATAAGTGCCGGACATGCCGCAGCACCCCGTGGCCTCGGTCACCAGCTTCAGCCCCAAACGGGCAAACACCTGCTCCCACTGCTTGGTACTGGCCGGCACGTTGGTCTTCTCGGTGCAGTGTGCCATCAAGCGGAAGTTACCCGGTGCGGTCGGCGCCTGCTCAGGCAGCACATTCATCAGCCACTCCTGCGGCAACAGCACCTGCGGGCAACCTTCCAGGCCCGGCACCTTCTGGTACTCCTGGCGATACACCAGGGTCATCGCCGGGTCCAGGCCTACCAGCGGCACCCCGCATTCGGCCAGGGCCTTGAGCTGGGTGGCGTTGCGGATCGCCGCCTTGGCAAACGCACCCAGGAAGCCCTGCACGTGCAGCGGTTTGCCGTTGGCGCTGTAAGGCGCCAGGAACACCCGGTGGCCCAGGCGATGGGCCAGGTCGATGAAGGCCGACAGCAGCGGCGTTTCAAAGTAGCGAGTGAAGGCATCCTGCACCAGCACGATGCTGCGCTCGCGCTGGGCCGGGGTCAGCTCGCGCAGTGTCGGCACCGTGGCCACGCCAACGCGGCAGCGGGTCAGGGTGGCCTGGAAGTTGAAGCGGCTGATCAGCGGGCTGTCGACCATCCCCACCTTGTCGGCCAGCAGCTTGCTCACCCACTTCGAGCCCATCACGGCGTTGTACAGCCCCGGCGCATGGGCCAGGTACGGGATGGTGAACTCCAGCGAGCCAATCAGGTAGTCACGCAGCGGGCGCTGGTAGCGACCGTGATACAGCTCGAGGAAGCGCGAGCGGAAGTCCGGCACGTTGACCTTGATCGGGCACTGCCCGGCGCACGACTTGCACGCCAGGCAGCCGGCCATGGCGTCGTATACCTCATGGGAAAAGTCTTCCTGGCCCTGGCTGCGTGCGCGGTTATTGCGCAGGCGCGCCGGCAGGCCCTTGAGCCACGACACCTTGCTACGCGCCGCCGCCAGCACGTCGATGTTCGCCTCGCCCTGCAGGCGCAGCCACTCGCGCATCAGCGAGGCGCGGCCCTTGGGCGAATGCTGGCGTTCGCGGGTAGCCTTCCACGACGGGCACATGGCGTCGTTGGGGTCGTAGTTGTAGCAGGCGCCGTTGCCGTTGCAGTGCACGGCACTGGGGAAGTCCTGCCACACGCGCTCGTCGATGGTACGGTCGAGGTCGCCGCGCAGGGTCACGCCATCGACCGGAGTCAGGCCCTCTGAGCTGCCCAGTGGGGTGCAGATCTTGCCGGGATTGAGCTGGTTGTGCGGGTCGAACGCACCCTTCAGACGCTGCAGCGCCGGGTACAGCTCGCCGAAGTACTCCGGCACGTATTCCGAGCGCAGGCCCTTGCCGTGCTCGCCCCACAGCAGGCCGCCGTAGCTTTTGGTCAGAGCGGCAACGGCGTCGGAAATCGGCTTGACCAATGCGGCCTGCGCCGGGTCTTTCATGTCCAGTGCCGGGCGCACGTGCAGCACGCCGGCATCGACATGGCCGAACATGCCGTAGGCCAGGCCGTAGCCATCGAGCAGCGCGCGGAAATCGGCGATGTAGTCGGCCAACTGCTCCGGCGGTACGGCGGTGTCTTCAACGAACGGCTGCGGGCGTACCTCGCCTTCGACGTTGCCCAGCAGCCCTACCGAACGTTTACGCATGGTGTACACGCGAGTGACTGCCTCCGCCCCCTCGGCAAGGGTGTGGCCCAGGCGCTCGACGCTGGTATCGCTTTGCAGGTGCTGGATGAACGCCTGCACCTTGGCGTTGACCTCAGCCGGCTCGTCGCCACAGAACTCCACCAGGTTGATACCCAGGGTCGGGCGCTCGGGGTCGGCCGGGAAGTACTCGGCAACGCTGTGCCAGACGATGTCTTTCATCGCCAGCATCAGCACCTTGGAATCAACCGTCTCGATCGACAGCGGCTTGTGCGCCATCAGCGCATTAGCGTCGCGCAGCGCGTCCATGAAGCTGGTGTAGCGTACGTTGACCAGCACCGCGTACCTGGGGATCGGCAATACGTTGAGCTTGGCTTCGACCACGTAGCCCAGCGAGCCCTCGGCGCCACACAACACGCTGTTGAGGTTGAAGCGCCCCTGCTCGTCGCGCAGGTGCGCGAGGTCGTAGCCGGTCAGGCAACGGTTGAGCTTGGGGAAGGTGGTTTCGATCAATTCGCCCTGGGTTTGCTGAATGTCCCGAGCCATGCGGTACACCTCGCCGACCCGGCCGGGCGCGGCACAGGCTTGCTCCAGCGCGGCATCGTCGATCGGCAGGCTGTGCAGGCGCTCACCACCGAGCAGCACGCTGTGCAGCTCCAGTACGTGATCGCGGGTTTTGCCGTAGGTGCAACTGCCCTGGCCACTGGCGTCGGTGTTGATCATGCCGCCAACCGTGGCGCGGTTGGAGGTGGACAGCTCAGGGGCGAAGAACAGCCCGTGCGGCTTGAGCGCAGCATTGAGCTGGTCCTTGACCGTACCGGCCTGCACCCGTACCCAACGCTCCTCGACGTTGATTTCGAGGATCTTGTTCATGTGCCGCGACAAGTCGACGACGATACCGTCGGTCAGCGACTGCCCGTTGGTGCCAGTGCCACCGCCGCGCGGGGTCAGCTTGACCTGCTGGAAGCGCGGCTCGCCCATCAGCGTGGCGACCCGCGCCACATCGTCGGCATCCAGCGGAAACACCGCCGCTTGCGGCAAGCGCTGGTAGATCGAGTTGTCGGTGGCCAGCACGGTGCGGGTAGCGTAGTCGGCACTGATCTGGCCACGGAAGCCGCTGTTGCGCAGGGCTTCGAGGAATTCGGGGTAATTGGCGCTCGGTGCAACGGTCGACAGCTGGGCGATCATCGAAGGATGGCCTCTTGATATTGGCTTATTCACGGGATTCCTGTCGCTCCGGCATGGGTTGATGCATGCAGGGATGACGTATAGGCCAATGTTCCTGTAGTTTCGCTTCAGGGGCAAATGGATAATCCTGCCGCTATCAATGACTTTTATGAATGAATTACCGCCACCTGACCCCATCCATGTCGTTGCTGCTGGCTTTCGAGGCCGCCGCCCGGCATGAAAGCTACACCCGCGCCGCTGCCGAACTGTCACTGACCCAGAGCGCGGTCAGCCGCCAGGTGCAGGCGCTGGAGCAGCAGCTGGGCCTGACCTTGTTCCGCCGTGAGGGGCGCCAAGTACAGCTGACCGATGTCGGCCGCCTGTACCAGCGTGAGCTCAGCGAAGCGCTGGGGCGCATCCGCAGCGCCACCCTGCAGGCGCTGGCCTACCAGTCGGGGGTGGGCACCTTGCGCCTGGCCACCCTGCCTACCTTCGGTTCGAAATGGCTATTGCCGAGGCTGCATGCGTTCTACAGTGCCCATCCGGGCATGCTGGTACACATTCATTCACGCATCGAAGCCATCAACTTCGACACCAGCGAAATCGACGCTGCCATCGGCGTGGCCAGCCACGACCTGCCGGGGCTGATCTGCCATCGCCTGCATGCCGAGGAACTGGTGGTGATCCTGCCGCCCGAGGCTGGCGCGGCCAGCCAGAACTGGAGCCCGACAAGGATCAGTGAAGAGGTGTTGTTGAATGTGGCCAACAACCCACACGCCTGGGGCGAGTGGTTTACGCACCATGGCCTGCCGCACCGGTCGATGCGCCTGGGCCCGAGTTTCGAACTGACCTCGCACCTGATCCAGGCGGTGCGCGCCGGGATTGGTATCGGCCTGGTGCCGCGCATTCTGGTGGAGGAAGAGTTGGCCAAAGGTGAGCTGTACAGCCCGGGGGTGGCGTTTGCCAGCCAGCGCAGTTATTACCTGATCTACCCGCCCAGGAATGAGGCCTTGCCTTCGCTACGGGCATTCAGGAGCTGGTTGCTGGAGCAAATCTGAAGCACAGGCAACGAAAAACCCCAAGCCGGTCACCAGACTTGGGGTTTCTGCATGCTGCCGCAGCTACGTTACTTGGCCACGTGACCCGCAGCACCACCGGCATTGAGCTTGCGGCGCGGCTTGACCATGTAGATCACAAACATCCCGAACAGCCAGAACGGAATGGCATACACCGACACCTGAATACCCGGGATCATCAGCATGATGCCAAGGATCAGCACCACGAAGGCCAGCACCAGGTAGTTGCCGTAGGGGTACCACAGCGCCTTGAACAGCGGCTTCTGGCCGGTACGGTCGAGGTGCTGACGGAACTTCAGGTGCGAATAGCTGATCATCGCCCAGTTGATCACCAGGGTCGCCACTACCAGCGACATCAGCAGCTCCAAGGCGTTCTGAGGCATCAGGTAGTTGAGCAGCACGGCGACGAAGGTAAAGGCAGCCGACACCAGGATCGAACGCACTGGCACGCCACGCTTGTCGACTTTGGCCAGCGACGCCGGGGCATCGCCCTGCTCGGCCATGCCCAACAGCATGCGGGCATTGCAGTAGGTGCCGCTGTTGTACACAGACAGCGCAGCGGTCAGTACCACGAAGTTCAACAGGTGGGCGGCCACGTCACTGCCCAGCAGCGAGAACACCTGCACGAACGGGCTGCTGCCGTAGCTGCCACCCGAGGCATCGATGCTGGCGACCAGGTTGTCCCACGGGGTCAGCGACAGCAGCACCACCAAGGCACCCACATAGAAGATCAGGATGCGGTAGATGACCTGGTTGATCGCTTTGGGGATCACGGACTTCGGCTTGTCGGCCTCGGCGGCGGTAAAGCCGAGCATTTCCAGGCCACCAAAGGAGAACATGATGAACGCCAGGGCCATCACCAGCCCGCTGACACCGTTCGGGAAGAAGCCGCCATGGGACCACAGGTTGGCGACAGTGGCGTCCGGGCCGCCGCTGCCGCTGGTGAGCAGGTAGGCACCCAGGCCGATCATGCTGACGATGGCGACCACCTTGATGATGGCAAACCAGAATTCAGCTTCACCGAAGAACTTCACGTTCATCAGGTTGATGGCGTTGATCAGCACGAAGAACGCCGCCGCCGTGACCCAGGTAGGGATTTCCGGCCACCAGTAGTGAACATACTTGCCGACCGCCGAAAGCTCCGACATGCCCACCAGGATGTACAGCACCCAGCAGTTCCAGCCCGACAGGAAGCCGGCGAAACCACCCCAGTAGGTATGGGCGAAATGGCTGAACGAGCCGGCCACCGGCTCTTCGACGATCATTTCGCCAAGCTGGCGCATGATCATGAAGGCGATGAAGCCGCAAATGGCGTAGCCAAGAATCATTGACGGGCCGGCGGATTTCATCACGCCTGCCGAGCCGAGGAACAGGCCAGTACCAATCGCACCACCCAGGGCGATCAATTGGATATGGCGGTTCTTCAGGCCCCGCTTTAGCTCGCCTGAATGCATGTTTTGTCCACTCATGAACGAAGTCACCTGCATTGTTTTTATCTGTGACGGAATCGGACCCACCGCGCTCGTGGCGCAGCGGAATGGGCAAGGTGGTTACCTTGGGTTTCTTGACCTCAGGTGCCGCCGGGGCGGGTCAACCAGGCGTGATCAAGAGTGCGCGGTACGCAAAAGGGTCACAGGTAAAACGCGGCGCACTGTATACCCCTGCAAGCGCGCAGGCGTCAACGCGTTGCGTCCTTCCATCCGGAAAAAACGCAGCGATCCTGTGGTGTGGGCCTTGAAAGGCGGAGTGATCGGCGTACATGGCGCCTCCATTTGTTGTTTTGTCAGCCCGGCTCTGTGGATGGGCTCTTGCACACGGCAATGGCGGCTATAACACCGTGGGGACGGGGGTTTGGGCAAGGGCGAGCAGTGCCGCTACGGCTGCTTTGGCCTGCGGGCGCCGGCAAGGTTTGTTTACAGGATCGGATGCGATCTGAAATGCAGACTGAAAACGGCTGCATTCGTAAAAATTTCTTTACAGGCCGGTTCAAGAACTTGCCAGTCGTCAGAAAAATTCTTTTTGTTCAATATCTTGGGGCTGCTGCGCAGCCTCAGGTTTCCACAGACATAAAAAAACCAGCCCGAAGGCTGGTTTCTTGGTTACCACACCGGCTTGTCAGCCACGCGGCTTGCCGCGGCCACGGCCTGCCGGCTTGTCACCCTCCGGCTTGCCCGGACGCTTGCGCATTTCGCTCGGACGCTCGGCCACCGTGCTGCCACGGGTGTTCTTACGCGGGGCCTCTTCACGCGGTTGGCGCGCCGGGCGCTCGCCGGTGGCTGCACCTTCGTGAGCCGGGCGCAGGTTGCGCACGCGCTCACCACGGCCCAGCGGGCGGGTCGACTTGCGCTGCAGGCGCTCCATCTTGTCCTTGGCCTTGAGCTTCATGGCAGGCAGCGCGACTGGCTGCAGGCCCACTTCGGCGGCGAGGATGTCGATTTCACCCTGGGTCATTTCACGCCAGCGGCCCATCGGCAGGTCGGAGTTGAGGAACACCGGACCGAAACGCACACGCTTCAGGCGGCTGACCACCATGCCCTGGGATTCCCACAGGCGACGCACTTCACGGTTACGGCCTTCCATCACCACGCAGTGGTACCAGTGGTTGAAGCCTTCGCCACCCGGTGCCTTCTGGATGTCGGTGAACTTCGCCGGGCCGTCTTCCAGCATCACCCCGGCTTTCAGGCGTTCGATCATCTCGTCGTCGACTTCACCACGCACACGCACCGCGTACTCACGGTCCATCTCGTAGGACGGGTGCATCAGGCGGTTGGCCAGCTCACCGTCGGTGGTGAACAGCAGCAACCCGGTGGTGTTGATGTCGAGGCGGCCGATGTTGATCCAGCGGCCTTCTTTTGGCCGTGGCAGGCGGTCGAACACGGTCGGGCGGCCTTCCGGGTCGTCACGGGTGCAGATTTCGCCATCGGGCTTGTTGTACATGATCACCCGGCGGGTGGCCTCGGCGGCTTCCTCGCGCTTGATCAGCTTGCCGTCAACGGCAATGGCATCGTGCAGGTCGACGCGCTGGCCGAGGGTGGCCTCGACGCCGTTGACCTTGATGCGGCCCTGGCTGATCCAGGCCTCGACGTCACGGCGCGAGCCCACGCCAATGCGCGCCAGCACTTTCTGCAGCTTTTCGCCGGATGGAGGGGTGATTTCGGTATCTTGCAGGTCTTGCTCACTCATCTGGGCACCTCCCGGTGTAGGAATGAAAACAGGTTCTTGGCGACGAACGCGCCAAAAGGTCGCGCATCATACGCGGTTCAGGGGGATAACGCACTGGAGGGTAGAGGGTTTTATGGGCTTTGGCAGGGGTTTCTGCCTAATGGTGGTGCATTGGCAGTGCCGGCCCTTTCGCGGGTAAACCCGCCCCCACAGGTACTGCATCACTTTCAAGGCCTGTGGTATCCCTGTGGGAGCGGGTTTACCCGCGAAGAGGCCGTCACAGGCAGCAGCAGGTCAGGGCTGCAACTTGCCCTCTTCTTCCGCGGAAGCCTCAGGCTCATCCTCGCGCAAGTCATCAAAATCGGTCTTCAGCCCCTCTTCCATGGCATCCAGCTCCACCAACAGGCTACGGAAGCTGGTCTCTTCCTTCGGCTCGCCAGCCTCTTCCTCCTCGCCCAGGCTGGCATCCGCCAACGCCTGCAAGTGCGCCGGCACTGGCGCATCGTCCGGGTCGAGCAGCGGCTCGGGCTCCATTTCGCGCAACTCGGCCAAAGCCGGCAGCTCCTCTAGGCTCTTGAGGTTGAAATGGTCGAGAAACGCCTTGGTGGTGGCGAACATCGCCGGCCGACCCGGTACTTCCCGATAGCCCACCACGCGGATCCACTCGCGCTCCATCATGGTCTTGATGATGTTGCTGTTCACTGCAACACCCCGCACGTCTTCAATCTCGCCACGGGTGATCGGTTGGCGGTAGGCGATCAAGGCCAAGGTTTCGAGCAACGCACGCGAATAGCGTTGCGGGCGTTCTTCCCACAGGCGCCCGACCCAGGGCGCATAGTCCTCGCGGATCTGCAGGCGGTAACCGCTGGCCACTTCCTTGAGCTCGAAGGCACGGCCGCTGCACGACTTGCCCAGTACCTCCAGGGCCTGCTTGAACACGTGCGGCTCGGGGCGCTCGGCCTCATCGAGCAGCTCGTACAGGCGCTCCAGGGATTGCGGCTTGCCCGATGCCAGCAAAAAAGCTTCGATCAGCGACGCCAGGTCGCGGGGGTCATTCAAATTCATCAGGTTCTTCAACAAGCGCCGGGCGAAGCCGCACATGGATGGCGGCGAAGGGTTCATTCTGCACCAGTTCGATCAGCGATTCCTTCACCAGTTCGAGCACCGCCATGAAGGTGACCACCACCCCCAGCTTGCCCTCTTCGGCGGCGAACAGCTCGACGAATGGCACGAACGCACCGCCCTTGAGGCGCTCCAGTACCTGGCTCATGCGCTCGCGGGTGGACAGCGTCTCACGGCTGATCTGATGGCTTTCAAACAGGTCGTTGCGTCGCATCACCTCGGCCATGGACATCAGCAACTCTTCCAGGCTGACCTGCGGCAACAGCTTGCGCACCTTGGCCTGCGGTGCCTCCAGGCGCGGCACCACGACATCGCGCCCCACCCGTGGCAGTTCATCGATGCCCTCGGCCGCGGCCTTGAAACGCTCGTACTCCTGCAGGCGGCGAATCAGTTCGGCACGCGGGTCGCCCTCTTCCTCCTCGACGTCGGCAGAGCGCGGCAGCAGCATGCGCGACTTGATCTCGGCGAGCATGGCGGCCATCACCAGGTACTCGGCGGCCAGTTCCAGGCGCACGCTTTTCATCAATTCCACGTAGCCCATGTACTGCCGGGTAATCTCGGCCACGGGGATGTCGAGGATGTCGATGTTCTGCTTGCGGATCAGGTACAGCAACAGGTCCAGCGGGCCTTCGAAGGCTTCGAGGATGACTTCCAGGGCGTCTGGTGGGATGTACAGGTCCAGCGGCAGTTCGGTCAGGGCTTCGCCGTAGACCAAAGCCAGTTGCAGTTGCCGAGGCAACTCGGCCTGTTCGGCCGGTGCCTCGGGCGCTTCCACCTGGCTCACGCGTTGACCAGGAACGGCGTGGGGTCGCCGCAACCTTCGCGGATCAGTTCCGGTTCGTCGCCGGACAGGTCGATGATGGTCGACGCCTTGAGATCGCCGAAGCCGCCGTCGATCACCAGGTCGACATGGTGCTCCAGCCGCTCACGGATCTCGTAAGGGTCGGTCATCGGCTCGCTGTCGCCCGGCAAGATCAGGCTCACGCTCATCAGTGGCTCGCCCAACTCGGCCAGCAAGGCCAGGGTAATGACGTGGTTCGGTACACGCAGCCCGATGGTGCGGCGCTTGTCGTGCAACAGCAGGCGCGGCACTTCACGCGTGCCGTTGAGAATGAACGTGTAAGGCCCCGGTACATGCGCCTTGAGCAGGCGAAAAGTGCCGGTATCGACCTTGGCGTACAAGCCCAGTTGCGACATGTCGCAGCACATCAGGGTGAAGTTGTGCGTCTTGTCCAGCCCGCGCAGGCGCCGCACCCGCTCGATGGCGGTCTTGTCGCCCATCTGGCAACCCAGGGCATAGGCCGAATCCGTCGGATACACCACCACGCCCCCCTTGCGGATGATCTCGACGGCCTGTTTTATCAACCGCGCCTGTGGGTTCTCCGGATGAATCTGGAAAAATTGGCTCACGTAGTCGTCCTGTTCATAGCGCCAAAGGCTGTTCATGACTGAATCGACGCCACAAAGGTGGCAGGTCCTCGGGCAAAGGCCGATAGGCACCAATCTCGCCCCAGGTGCCGGGGCCGTGGAAGTCACTGCCAGCGCTTGCCAGCAGGCCGAACTCACGGGTAAGGATGGACATGGTGCCCACTTGCTCGGCAGGCATCATCCCATTGACCACCTCAAGCGCCTGCCCTCCTGCCTGAATATAGTCGGCAATCAGCCGTCTGCGCTTGCTGCGGGTCAGATCGTAATGCATGGGATGCGCCAGGCTTACCCAAGCGTTGGACTGCCTTAGCGTGGCAACGGTTTCGTCAAGGGACGGCCAGTGCTGCTTGACGTCGCCCAGCTTACCGGCGCCCAGCCACTTGCGAAACGCTTCGCCCCGGTCCTTGACGTGCCCGGCACGCACCAGGTGCTCGGCAAAATGCGGGCGCGCCGGTGCGTTGCCGCTGTCACCCAGTTCTTGCTGAACGGCGCGCGCACCTTCAAGGGTGCCGGGCATGCCTTTGCCCGCCAGCCGTTTGTCTATTTCTTCGGCGCGCAACCAGCGGCCGCGGTGCAATGCCTCGATCGCAGCCAGCAACGGCGGTGCGTCGAGTGGGAAGTCATAGCCCAGCACATGGATGGTCGCACCACCCCAGGTGCAGGACAACTCTACCCCGCTGACCCAGCGCATCCCCAGGTCAACGCAGGCCTGGCGCGCTTCAGGCAGGCCTTCGATGGTGTCATGGTCAGTCAGTGCCAGCGTTTGCACCCCGTGCTCATGGGCCCGGGCAACCAGTACCGAAGGCGACAGGGCGCCGTCGGAGGCCGTGCTGTGACAGTGCAGATCAACATTCATGGGGGAGCGCTTTCGCTGGATTCGATGTTTGTTATTATGCCGTCACATCCCGATTCTGGCTGCCATTGTGAAACAATTCATCGATTTCATCCCGCTGCTGCTGTTCTTCATCGTCTACAAGCTCGACCCGCGCCCCATGGAGGTCGCCGGCCACAGCTTCGAATTCGGCGGTATCTACAGCGCCACGGCCATGCTGATCATCAGCTCGCTGGTGGTGTACGGTGCGCTGTTCCTGCGCCAGCGCAAGCTGGAAAAGGGCCAGTGGCTGACCCTGATCGCCTGCCTGGTGTTTGGCGGCCTGACCCTGACCTTCCACAGCGAAACCTTCCTCAAGTGGAAAGCACCCGTGGTGAACTGGTTGTTCGCCCTGGGCTTTGCCGGCAGCCACTTCATCGGCGACCGGGTGCTGATCAAGCGCATCATGGGCCATGCCCTGACCCTGCCGGATGCCATCTGGTCGCGCTTGAACCTGGCGTGGATCGCTTTCTTCCTGTTCTGCGGCGCGGCCAACCTGTTCGTCGCCTTCACCTTCCAGGACTTCTGGGTGGACTTCAAGGTGTTCGGCAGCCTGGGCATGACCGTGATCTTCCTGGTGGCGCAAGGCGTGTACCTGTCGCGCCACCTGCACGACGACCCTTCTACCTCCAAACCCAAGGATTGACATGCTCTACGCCATTATCGCCAGCGACGTCGCAAACTCCCTGGAAAAGCGCCTGGCTGCCCGCCCGGCGCACATCGAACGCCTGCAGCAGCTCAAGGCCGAAGGCCGCGTAGTGCTGGCCGGCCCACACCCGGCCATCGACAGCAACGACCCGGGCGAAGCAGGGTTCAGCGGTAGCCTGATCGTTGCCGAATTCGAATCGCTGGCGGCGGCGCAGGCCTGGGCCGATGCCGATCCGTACATTGCCGCAGGCGTCTACGACAAGGTAGTGGTCAAGCCGTTCAAGCAAGTACTGCCCTGATCTGAAGCCGCACAGCTTTTTTGCGCTCAAGCCCGCGAAGAAGCTGATGCGGTATTGGCAGTTATACGGTTGCCATCAGTCTGCGGTATCTTTGCCACTGGCGGGCCGAATAGCCGCCGTCAATGGTTGAATTGAGTGAGTCATGAGCGAGCTGTTACTGATTGATGATGACCAGGAACTGTGCGAGCTGCTCGGCAGCTGGCTGACCCAGGAAGGGTTCACGGTGCGTGCCTGCCACGATGGCCAGAGCGCACGCCGGGCCCTGGCCGAGCATGCCCCTGCTGCCGTGGTGCTGGATGTGATGTTGCCCGACGGCAGCGGCCTGGAGCTGCTCAAACAGCTGCGAAGCGAGCATGCCGAGCTGCCGGTGCTGATGCTGTCAGCCCGTGGCGAGCCGCTGGACCGCATCCTCGGCCTGGAACTGGGCGCCGACGACTACCTGGCCAAACCTTGCGACCCGCGTGAGCTCACCGCTCGCCTGCGCGCGGTACTTCGCCGCAGCCACCCCACCGCCACCACCAGTCAAGTGGAGCTGGGTGACCTGGTGTACAGCCCTGCACGTGGCGTGGCCAGTATCGATGGCCGCGAAATGACCCTGACCCTGTCCGAAAGCCGCATCCTCGAAGCCCTGCTGCGCCAGCCCGGCGAGCCACTGGACAAACAGGAACTCGCGCAGATCGGCCTGGGCCGCAAATTGACCCTGTATGACCGCAGCCTGGACATGCATGTCAGCAACCTGCGCAAGAAGATCGGCCCGCATGCCGATGGCCGGCCACGCATCGTGGCATTGCGTAGCCGTGGTTATTACTACTGCCTCTGAGCATCTTTACCGAGCCTTTACCATCCCCTGACTGCGCTTGACGGTGATCTCCCTAGACTGTGCTCATCCGGTAACCACCGGCCTATGAAAGGAGAGACACCATGCGCAAGACCCTTATCGCCCTGATGTTCGCCGCCGCTCTGCCGACCGTGGCCATGGCCATGCCTGACGGCGGCCCGCGCCACGACGGCCCGCATCATCGCGGTGATGCGCCTTTCCACCAACTGGACCTGAGCCGCGACCAGCGCCAGCAGATCGGCAAGCTGATGGGCGAGCAGATGCAACAGCGCCGCGACATCACGGAGCGCTACCTGGCCAAACTGCCGGCCGCCGACCAGAAAGCCATGAAGGACGAACTGCAGGCCAACCGCGACAAGACCGACAGCGCGGTACGCAACCTGCTCAAGCCTGACCAGCAGAAGAAGTTCGACGAACTGCAAAAGGAACGCGCCGCCAAGAAAGCCGAGTGGCAGGAGTTCCAGGCCTGGAAAGCTGAAAAAGGCACCAAGGCCCAGTAAGCTGTCCACCCCATGCCCGGCCCGCGTCACTGCGGGCCGGGCTTTTCCCGTTTAGGAGGTGCACTTGCGTTCACTGTTCTGGCGCATCCTGGCCAGCTTCTGGCTCGCCATCACCCTGGTCGCCGGGCTGTCGATCCTGCTGGGCCACATGCTCAACCAGGACGCCTGGATCCTTAGCCGCCATCCGGGCCTGAATACCCTGGCCAGCAAGTGGGCCAAGCATTACGAGCAGGAAGGCCTGGATTCGGCTCAGCACTTCCTGGAAAGGCGCAAAGATCGCTACAAGATCGACGTGCAGGTGCTCGACGACAGTGGCGAGGCCGTGGTGCCCGGGACCTTCCCGCGCCGTGCGGCCGCCTTCGAGGCGCGTCAGCACAATGACCAGCGACGCCTGCCATGGCGTCGGCTGACCGAGGAATACACCAGCCCCGAGACCGGCGATACCTACTTGCTGATCTACCGCATCCCTCACCCGGCGCTGGATGCCTGGCACCGCGAGAGCCTGATGTGGCCGCTCAGTGCACTGGGCATTGCCCTGGTCGTGCTGACCCTGTTCAGCCTGCTCGTAACCCTGTCCATCACCCGCCCGTTAAGCCGCCTGCGCAGCGCTGTACACGACCTGGGCCAGACCACCTACCAGCAGAACAGCCTGGCGCGTCTGGCTGCGCGGCGTGACGAGTTCGGTGTGCTGGCCAAGGACTTCAACAAGATGGGGGCGCGCCTGCAAAGCACCATCGGCAGCCAGCGCCAGCTGCTGCGCGACGTGTCTCACGAGCTACGCTCGCCCCTGGCCAGGCTGCGCATCGCCCTGGCCTTGGCCGAGCGCGCAGGGCCCGAGCAGCGGGAGACCCTGTGGCCGCGCCTGACCCGCGAATGCGACCGCCTGGAAGACCTGATCAGCGAAATTCTCGCCCTGGCCCGAGTGGATGCCGAACAGGCTCATGCCGAACCGGTCGACCTCAACGCCCTGCTCGGCAGCGTGCGCAAGGACGCCCTGCTCAGTGCGCCGGACCAGGATGTGCGCCTGGAGGCGCAACCGGGGTTGACCTTGCAGGGTTGGCCAACGCTGATCGAGCGGGCCGTGGACAACCTGCTGCGCAATGCCCTGCGCTTCAACCCGGTAGGGCAGCCGGTCGAAGTCAGCGCCGTGCGTGAACAGGACCGTATTGTGATCAGCGTGCGTGACCATGGCCCCGGGGCGGCAGCGGAGCACCTGGCACAACTGGGCGAACCGTTCTTCCGCGCACCGGGGCAGGACGCGCCGGGGCATGGGCTGGGGCTGGCGATTGCGCGTAAGGCGGCGGAGCGCCATGGCGGGAGCCTGGTGCTGGACAATCACCCACAGGAAGGATTTGTAGCTCGGCTGGAGTTGCCCCTGGCTGATGCGGCTGGCAGTTGATGTGATGTAAAGGCCACTGACCTCTTCGCGGGTAAACCCGCGAAGAGGCCGGAAGCCTCAATAAATCAATCTGCCTGAAGGCGGTTTATTCGCCCCAGGCACTGACAAAATCAGCAGTTTCCAGCACCGGCGCAGTGCGTGGCTCGGTCAACGGCGTACCGACATACAGGTAACCGATCAACTCTTCATTCTCGGCCAACCCCAGCCCCTTGTGCACATGGGCATCAAAAGCCATGTCCCCGGTGCGCCACACCGCCCCGACGCCTTGCGCATGCGCGGCGATCAGAATGCCGTGCGCCGCACAGCCCGCAGCCAGGCGCTGCTCGGACTTGGGCACCTTGAAGTGGTCCTGCAACTTGGCGATGACCACGATCAGCAACGGTGCCCGCAGGGGCATGGCACGAGCCTTGTCCAGTGCCGCCTGGCTGGCATCACCTTTGTGCTGCACGGCTTCGGCGAACAGCTCGCCGAGTTTCTCGCGGCCCTGGCCTTCGATGGTAAGGAAACGCCATGGCCGCAGCTGGCCATGGTCCGGAGCACGCAGGGCGGCCTGGAACAGCGCCTCGCGTTGAGCGGCATTGGGCGCCGGATCGGTCAGGCGTGGCACGGAAACACGGTTGAGCAATGCGTCGAGAGCCTCCATCGGCTACCCTCCTGGCAGTTGAATGTGCGGCCATTCTAGCGTTTACATCACCAGACCCATAGGTAGAATGGCGCCCTTCCGTTTCGAGTCAGAGCAGATCACATGGCGTTGCCGACCTTAAGGATCATTGGTTTCATCATCGGCATCTTCCTGATTACCCTGGCCGTGGGCATGGCCGTGCCCATGGCTACCCTGGTGATCTTCGAGCGTACCGGTGACATGCCGTCGTTCCTCTGGTCGAGCCTGATCACCTTCATCGCAGGCCTTGCCCTGGTAATACCGGGGCGCCCGGAGCATGTACACCTGCGCCCGCGCGACATGTACCTGCTGACGGTCAGCAGTTGGCTGGTGGTGTGCGTGTTCGCCGCGCTGCCGTTCCTGCTGACTCAGCACATCAGTTACACCGACGCCTTCTTCGAAAGCATGTCAGGCATTACCGCCACAGGCGCCACCGTGCTCAGCGGGCTCGATAGCATGTCACCGGGTATCCTGATGTGGCGCTCGATGCTGCACTGGCTCGGCGGTATCGGCTTCATCGCCATGGCGGTGGCAATCCTGCCACTGCTGCGTATCGGTGGCATGCGCCTGTTCCAGACCGAATCGTCCGACCGCTCGGAAAAGGTCATGCCGCGCTCGCACATGGTCGCCAAATCGATCGTGGGGGTTTACGTCGGTTTCTCCATCCTGGGTTCGCTGGCCTTCTGGTGGGCGGGCATGAGCCCGTTCGATGCGATCAACCATGCCATGTCGGCGATCTCCACCGGCGGTTTCTCCACCTCCGACCAATCCTTGGCGAAATGGGATATCCCCGCCGTGCACTGGGTTGCGGTGGTGGTGATGATCATGGGCAGCCTGCCGTTCACCCTTTACGTGGCCACCCTGCGCGGCAACCGCAAGGCGCTGATCCGCGACCAGCAGGTGCAAGGGTTGCTGGGCATGCTGGTGGTCACCTGGCTGGTGTTGGGCACCTGGTACTGGTACAGCACCAACCTGCACTGGCTCGACGCCCTGCGCCACGTGGCACTGAACGTGACCTCGGTGGTCACCACCACCGGTTTCGCCCTGGGTGACTACAGCCTGTGGGGCAATTTTTCGCTGATGCTGTTCTTCTACCTGGGCTTCGTTGGCGGCTGCTCCGGCTCGACCGCGGGCGGCATCAAGATTTTCCGCTTCCAGGTGGCCTATATCCTGCTCAAGGCCAGCCTCAACCAGCTGATTCACCCGCGTGCGGTGATCAAGCAGAAATACAACGGCCATCGCCTCGACGAAGACATCGTGCGTTCGATCCTGACGTTCTCGTTCTTCTTCGCCATCACCATCTGCGTCATGGCCTTGCTGCTGTCGTTGCTGGGCGTGGACTGGATGACTGCACTGACCGGCGCCGCTGGCACGGTTTCGGGTGTGGGGCCGGGCCTGGGTGAAGTGATCGGCCCTTCAGGTAACTACGCCACGCTGCCTGACGCGGCCAAGTGGATCTTGGCGGCCGGCATGCTGCTTGGCCGCCTGGAAATCATCACGGTGCTAGTGTTGTGCATGCCGGCGTTCTGGCGTCATTGACCACTTCGGCTTCGGTGCCCAGGCGGGCGCGGTACTCGCTGGGTGTGGCGTCGAACCAGCGGCGGAACGCCCGATAGAAGTTGCTGGGGTCGGCGAAGCCGAGCAGGTAGGCGGCCTCAAGCAAAGTCATGCCCGGCTGCGCCAGGTACTGTTCGGCCAGCTCGCGGCGGGTATCGTCAAGCAGGGTCTGGAAGCTGGTGCCCTCCTCCTGCAGCCGCCGCTGCAAGGTCCGCTGCGACAGGTGCAGGGCCTGGGCCAGGGTTTCACGCTTCGGTTCACCCTGCGGCAGAATGCGGCACAACACCTGGCGCACCCGGTGGGTTACCCGGCTTTCGGAGAAACGTGCCAGGTACTCCCCGGCAAACCGGTCGTGCAGCACCGCCATGGCCTCGTTGGCGGTAGGCAGCGGGGCTTCCATGTCGGCCCGCTCGAACACCAGGGCATCGTGTGGCGCGCCGAAAACCAGCGGCGAATGGAACGCCACCTTGTACGGCTCGACGTTCTTTGGCTGCGGCCCTTGCACCAATACCCGCCGCGGCTGCACCGGCCGGCCACTGAGCCATTTGCACAGCGCCAATGCGCAGGCCAGCGACGCTTCGGCACTGTGCCGGGTCGGCGGCAGGTGGTCACCGTGGACGGTCAGGATCAGCGAGTAGCCCTCGGCGCCAAGGACAAAACTGAGGTCGGAGCTTTCGGCGATGATGCGCTGGTAGCGCACCAGGCGTTCGAAGCCCTCGGCCAAGGTGCGGCTGGACATCAACGCATAGCCCACCACATGGAACGACGCCGGGCGCACCACCCGCGCCATGTTCAGACCGATGGCCTCGTTGCCTGACAGCTCCACTGCCAGCTGCCATAGCCGGGTCATGGAGTCTTGCGGAAAACGTGCATCCGGGTCGTCGAGTGCGGCAAAGTCCAGCCCTAGCTGCTTGAACATGGCCCGGCAATCCAGCCCCTCCAGTTCAAGTGCCTTCACAATCCCTGATGCCCAACTGGCTGACGTGGTTCTTTCGCTCATGACAGGCTTCTTTTACCGACCGCTCCTGCGGTGAACCCCAAGGATACTCATTTGGCGCCTATTGTCACTGGTAGGCCCCGTCAGTCACTCTAGACTCGAATCAGGCTCCACGCCGTGCATCTTGTCCAGAAGTATTAATCCCGGAGCACCGCCATGAACAGCAAAGCGCAGTTTCGCAGTTTTGCCGAGTTCTATCCTTACTACCTGGGGGAGCACAGCAACCCCACCTGCCGCCGCCTGCACTTCGTCGGCACCAGCCTGGTGATCGCGCTGCTGGCCTACACCATTGGCAGTGGCAAATGGTTGCTGCTGCTGGCCGTGCCGGTGTTCGGCTATGGCTTTGCCTGGGTCGGGCACTTTTTTTTCGAAAAGAACCGGCCAGCGACCTTTACCTATCCGCTGTACAGCCTGGCCGGTGATTTCGTGATGTTCCGGGATATCCTGCTGGGCAAGATCCGGCTGTAGGCGCGGCCTTGTGCCGCGAAAGGGCTGCAAAGCAGCCCCATGGCCCTCACGCCCTACACCGGCTCGCGCACCACCGCAGCCGCCTGCGCCTCGCGCGCCTGAGCCTCAGCCAGCCGGTACAGTTCGATACTGCCATCCCAATGTTCGATCAGCGCCGTGCATGACTCCACCCAATCCCCGCAATTGAGGTAGTCCACCTCCCCCACCTTGCGGATCTCGGCATGGTGGATGTGCCCACACACCACCCCATGAAACCCGCGCCGTGTGCACTCGTGGGCAATGGCATCCTCGAAGTCGCTGATGAAATTCACCGCACCTTTCACCTTGTGCTTGAGGTACGCCGACAGCGACCAGTACCCATAGCCGTACCGCGCCCGCCAGTGGTTGAGCCAACGGTTGAGCACCAGGGTGAACTCGTAGGCACGGTCGCCCAGAAACGCCAACCAGCGGTGGTAACGGGTAATCACGTCGAACTGGTCGCCATGGATCACCAGCAGTCGACGGCCATCGGCGGTCAAGTGTTCGGCCTCGTCCACCAGCTGAATGTTGCCCAGAATCAGCTTTGAATAGCGGCGCAGGAACTCGTCATGGTTGCCCGTGACGTAGATCACCTCGGTGCCGCGCTTGCTCATGGTCAGCAGCCGGCGGATCACGTTGGTGTGGGCCTGCGGCCAGTAGATCCCACCACGCAGCTTCCAGCCATCGATGATATCGCCCACCAGATAGACGCGGTCGGCCTGGTAGCCCTTGAGGAACCGCGACAGGTGTTCGGCCTGGCAGTCGCGGGTGCCCAGGTGCACGTCGGAGATCCACAGGGTACGCACGCGTTGCTTGCGCGAGGGACGAGACAGTTCGGCATGGGTCATGGGCAGGCTCCGGCGCAGTTTGCTGGAGACTGGCAGGCAGGCATGACAGCGCCATGGCAAAACGGTGACGAGTGATGGCGTGCGGGGTTTGAGGCACAATGAGCGCCTGCCCTGCGAGGAAGCCCCCATGACCGCCGGCCCGATCCTCTCGCTGCGCCATTACCGCGACAGCCTGATCGCCCACAGCCACGAACACCCGCAACTGGTGTTCGGCCTGCGCGGCCGCCTGGAGTTCGAGGTCCAGGGGCAAGGCGCCGGGATCGACCGGCAGGGGCTGATCGTGGTACCGGCGGGCGCGCATCACACCTGCGCCAGCGATGGCGGCAGCCACTGCCTGGTGTTGGATGTGCCTGGGGAGCGCTGGCTGCACGAGCAACTGGGCGAGCATGCCGATGCCAGCCGCCGCCTGCTCGATCGCCCTGCCGCGCTGGGCCTGGACGACCGTCAGCAGCAGTTGGTGGACTGGCTGGCGGCCAGCCCCATGGACGACCCGTTGATCGCCCGGCAAGGCGCAGCGCTGTTACTGGCCAGCCTGAATCCAACGGCGGCTGCCAACGTTCGGGCCAGCCAGCGCTTACCTTATGCCGCGTTCGATACCCATATCGAGCAACAGGCTGCCTACCCGTTGCAGGTCGCCGACCTGGCGCGCATTGCCGGGCTGTCCAGTGCCCGGCTGCATGCGCGCTTTACCGCCGAGTGCGGGATGACACCGATGGACTACATTCGCCAGCGACGCTTGCTCAAGGCCCGGCGGCTGGTGGTGCAGACTTCGTTACCCATGGGTGAGATTGCAGCGCAGGTGGGATATAGCTCACAGAGTGCGTTTTCGGCAGCGATGTTGCGGGCGTTCGGTTGTACGCCTTTGGCGTTGCGGCGAGAGCCTGGCGACAATTGACAGCAGTCTTGCGACAGAAATCGTTGGCCTGTGGTTTTACACTTTGCCTGTGCTGCGAAGAGGCCGGCACAGCCAATAGAGATCTTGAGCAAGGACTACCATGAACCACCGCACAGCCCTAGGCGCCCTGCACATTGGCGCGCTGTTTTTCGGCCTTACCGGCGTCTTCGGCAAGCTGGCCGCCAGCGCCAGCCCGGCAATCATCGTCTTTGGCCGCGCCGCCTTCGCCGTGCTCGCCCTGGCTCTGTTCGCCAGCCTGGCCGGCCCGGGCTGGCAACGCCTCAGCGGCCAGGACGCACGCCGCCTGCTGCTCGGCGGTGTGCTGCTGGCCGGCCACTGGGTCAGTTTCTTCATCGCCGTCAAAGTCGGCGGCGTGGCCATCGCCACCCTCGGTTTCGCCAGTTTCCCGGCCTTCACCGTGATCCTCGAAGGCCTGCTGTTCCGCGAGCGTATCCGCCGCAACGAAACCGTATTGGTCGTGCTGGTCAGCCTCGGCCTGGTACTGGTCACGCCGGCATTCGACCTGGCCAGCGAAGCCACTGGCGGCCTGCTCTGGGCACTGCTCTCGGGCCTGCTGTTCTCGCTGCTGTCACTCACCAACCGGGCCGGCTCCGGCCGTTTGCCTGCGGTACAGGCAGCGCTGTGGCAGAACCTGGTAGTGGGCCTGTGCCTGCTGCCGTTCGCGGCCCCTGGCCTGGGCGGCGTAGCCCCCGTGGACTGGCTGTGGATCGCCCTGCTCGGCGTCTTCTGCACCGGCGTTGCGCACAGCCTGTTCGTCGCCAGCCTGGCAGTGATCAAGGCGCGCACGGCCGCCGTGGTGTTCGGCATGGAGCCGGTCTACGGGATTGCCGTGGCGTGGGCGGTGTTCGCCGAAACCCCCACCGTGCGCATGCTGCTGGGCGGCGCACTGATCATCTTCGCCATCGTGCTGTCCAGCCGCCTGGCTGCCGAGCAACCGCCCAGGCAGCGGCCACTGCCCGAGGGGGCTTGATCAGCGGTCGTTGTGGCCAAGGTCACGCTGTGGGTCGATCTGGTCGCGCACCCGCTGCTTCAATACCTTGGCCTCGGGGAAACCACCGTCGGCCTTGCGCTCCCAGATCTGCACGCCATTGCAGGTGATGCGGAAGATGCCGCCGGTGCCCGGCTCCAGCGCTACCCGGCCCAGGTCGTCGGCAAAGGTGCTGAGCAGTTCCTGGGCCAGCCAGGCAGCACGCAGCAGCCACTGGCACTGGGTGCAATAGGTGATAACGATTTCCGGCTTGCTGTCGGCCATGGTGAAACATCTCCAGGTAAGGGGCCGCTTATACTAGCGGTCTTTAGCCCACGGTTTGAGACTCACGATGCGCCGTTTGCTGTTCTGTTTTCTGCTTGCCCTCACCACGCTTGCGGCAACCGCCGCCGAACCTGCCAGGCCCAAGGTCGGCCTGGTACTGTCGGGTGGTGCGGCCCGTGGCCTGGCTCACATCGGCGTGCTCAAGGCGCTGGAAGAACAGGGTGTGCGCATCGACGCCATCGCCGGCACCAGCATGGGCGCAGTGGTCGGCGGGTTGTACGCCTCGGGCTACAGTGTCGAAGAGCTGGAAAAGCTCGCCACCACCCTGGACTGGCAACAGGCGCTGTCCGATGCCCCGCCACGCAAGGACGTGCCGTTTAGGCGCAAGCAGGATGACCGCGACTTCCTGGTCAAACAGAAGCTCAGCTTTCGTGACGACGGCAGCCTGGGCCTGCCACTGGGGGTAATCCAAGGCCAGAACTTGTCACTGCTGCTGGAAAGCAAACTGGCGCACACCGCCGACACCCGCGACTTCGACAAGCTGCCTATCCCCTTCCGCGCCGTGGCCACCGACATCGCCAGTGGCGAAAAAGTAGTGTTTCGCCGCGGCCACCTGCCACAGGTCATTCGCGCCAGCATGTCGATCCCTGCCGTGTTCGCCCCGGTCGAGCTGGACGGCCGACTGCTGGTGGACGGTGGCATGGTCGACAACATTCCGGTCGACGTGGCCCGCGAAATGGGCGTGGACCTGGCCATCGTGGTCGACATCGGCACCCCACTGAAGGATCGCAAGCAATTACTGACCGTGGTCGACGTGCTCAACCAGTCGATCACCCTGATGACCCGGCGCAACTCGGAAGAACAACTGGCCAGCCTGCACCGCGACGACATCCTCATCCAACCATCGCTGACTGCCTTCGGCGTGACCGATTTTGGCCGCGCCAGGGACATGATCGACGCCGGTTACCGCGCCACCCGCCTGCTCGACCCTCGCCTGGCTGCCCTGCGCCAGCCCGAAGGCGACAGCAGCCTGGCCGTGGCCCGCTCGCCGCGCCAGCGCACACCGGTGATCACCGCGATCCGAATCGAGAACGACTCCAAGGTCAGCGACGACGTGATTCGCTCGTACATCCGCCAACCGATCGACGCGCCGTTGGAGCTGGACCGCCTGCAGACCGACATGGGTACGCTGTACGGCCTGGATTACTTCGACCGGGTGCAGTACCGCGTGGTGCACAAGGGCGAAGACAACACCCTGGTGATCAACGCCCGTGGCCGGCGCGGCGGCACCGACTACCTGCGTCTGGGCCTTAACCTGTCCGATGACCTGCGTGGCGACAGCGCCTTCAACCTGGGTGCCAGCTACCGGGTCAACGGCATCAACAGCCTCGGCGCAGAATGGCTGACCCGTGGCCAGATCGGCGACCAGCAAGAGCTGTACAGCGAGTTCTACCAACCGCTGGACGTGGGCTCGCGCTACTTTGTCGCGCCTTACCTGGATTTCAGCTCGCAGAACATCGAAGCCACCCTGGACAACGACCCGGTCGCCGAATACCGCCTGGAGCGCTACGGCTTTGGCCTGAACGTGGGCCGGCAGATCGGCACCAGCGGTGAAGTGCGCCTGGGCGTGGGCAAGGCCTGGGGCGAGGCCGAGGTGCGCATCGGCGACCAGGACCTGCCCAAAGTCAGTTTCAACGAAGGCTTCTACGAGCTGAAGTACTCGTTCGACACCCTCGACAACGTGTACTTCCCGCACCGAGGCGAGGACATCGGCCTGACCTTGCGCAAATACGACAAGTCGCTGGACTCCGACCAGGATTACCGGCAGTGGCTGTTCAACCTGGACAAGGCGATCAGCAGTGGGCCGAACACCTTCGTGCTGGGCGGTCGCTATGGGCGCACGCTGGATGACACCGAAGTGGTGACGTCGAGCTTCGTGATGGGCGGAGCGCGAGAGCTGTCAGGCTTTCGCCAGGACTCGGTGTCGGGGCAGAACGTGAGCCTGCTGCGCATGGTCTACTACCGCCGCTTGACGCCAAGGGCCTATGTGCCGCTGGACTTCCCGTTGTACATCGGCGGGTCGCTGGAGCGTGGGCGGGCATGGAACAACGACAACGAGTTCGACAGTGGGTACATCAATGCGGCGAGCATCTTCCTGGGGCTGGAGACGCCGTTGGGGCCGTTGAACTTCACCTACGGCACCAACAGTGCGCATGAGCATGCGGTGTATCTGAACCTGGGGCATACCTTCTGATTTTTTGGGGCTGCGTTGCAGCCCCAAGGGCCTTCAGGACTTCTCGAGGTTGGCCAGAATCTTCGCATGCACCCGCATGCAAACTTGCAATTCTGCCTCATCCACGCCGGTAAACAGTTCCACCCGCAGTTGATTGGCGATGGTCTCGATCTGGTCGATCAGTGGCTTGGCCGGGGGGCACAGCAAGATCTTCTTGGCCCGCCGGTCTTCTACCACTGCTTGCCGGCGCACCAACCCTTGCGCCTCCAGGCTGTCGAGCAGACGCGCCAGGGTCGGGCCTTCAACGCCCACGCTCTGGGCCAACTCACGCTGGGTCGGGGCTTCTTCGAAACGGGCCAGGTGCAGCAACACCAGCCAGCGCGCCTGGGACAGGTTGAGCCCGGCCAGGCGGCGGTCCAGTTCGGCGCGCCAACCCCGGGACATCTGGGCCAGCTGCATGCCGAAGCGGTGTTGGTTGTCGGTCAGGGGCATAAGTAACTCATTGAGTAGATCTAATTATTAGGCAGCTAACCATGCCCTGCCCCACGAGGCAAGGCTCGGTCCTGCTTACTTGTTCGATAATCGTCAAAAAGCATGACAAAGGTCAGCAGATGGCGCTTCTGCCTTCGATCCTGCCTGCGTTTACAGTTCGAATTCCGCCGCCAGCGCCGCGCGCACGCAATACAGCACGCCCTCCGGCACCCGGGCCCCGAACTGCGGCGCAATGGCCGACACCGGCGGCAACTCGCCCTCGCCATCCAGGAACGCGTCCTGCACTTCCATCATCAGGTCTTCCGGCAGGTCGATGGCTTGCTCCAGGCTCAGCTCCTGGCGGCCCAGTGCCTCGGCCAGCAGGCTATAGACGTTCTTCTCGCTGCAGTTGAGCTGCCCGGCGATCTGCGCCGGGGTCATGCCGGCTCGGGCCAGGCTGACCAGTTCGTGGCGCAGGTCGAGCACCACTTTCGGTGCCTCTTCGGTGCCGCCACTGTTGTTCAGTACTTCGAGGAACGCCTGGCCATAGCGCTCCAGCTTGCGCGCGCCCACACCGCTTACCTGGGCCATGTCGCTGAGGCTGACCGGCTGGCTGCGCAGCATTTCCAGCAGCGTCGAATCGGGGAAGATGACATACGGCGGCACGCTGTGCTCCTCGGCCAACTTGCGCCGCAACGTGCGCAACGCTTCCCACAGTTCGCGCTCTTCGGCACGCACCAGCTGGCTGGCCGGGCTGCCGCCGCTGGACGACGAGGCCTTGGCCGTGGTCTGCGGCTTGAGGTCACGGCGCAGTTGCAAGGTCACCTCGCCGCGCAGCAGTGGCCGGCAGCTGTCGGACAGGCGCAGGCCGCCGTAACCTTCCAGGTCGATGTCGACCAGGCCGCGCGCCACCAACTGACGGAACAGCGAACGCCATTCGACCTCGGCCAGGCCCTTGCCAACGCCGAATACCGATAGCTTCTCGTGGCCGAAATTGCGCACCTTCTCGTTGTCCTTGCCCAGCAGTACATCGACCAGATGGCCGACACCATAGCGCTGGCCGGTGCGGAACACCGCCGACAGCGCCTGGCGCGCCGGCTCGGTAGCGTCCCAGGTCTGGATGTTGTCGACACAGTTGTCGCAGTGGCCGCACGGTTGTTCGAGGGTTTCATCGAAGTAGGCCAGCAGCGACTGGCGGCGGCAGCGGGTTTCTTCGCACAGCGCCAGCATGGCGTCGAGCTTGTGCTGTTCGATGCGCTTGTGGCGCTCATCGCCTTCGGAGTTCTGCAGCATCTGCTTGAGCATCACCATGTCCTGCAGGCCATAGGCCATCCAGGCATCGGACGGCAGGCCGTCACGGCCGGCGCGGCCGGTTTCCTGGTAATAGGCCTCAAGCGATTTAGGCAGGTCGAGGTGGGCAACGAAGCGCACGTTGGGCTTGTCGATACCCATGCCGAAGGCAATGGTCGCGACCATGATCAGCCCCTCCTCGTTGAGAAAGCGGTGCTGGTTGGCCGCGCGTGTCTCGGCAGCCAGGCCGGCGTGATACGGCAGCGCCGGGAAGCCCTGCTGGCAGAGGAATGCGGCGGTTTCGTCGACCTTCTTGCGCGACAGGCAGTAAACGATACCGGCGTTGCCGCGGCGCTCGCCGAGAAAAGCCATCAACTGCTTGCGCGGCGCTTCCTTGGGCACGATGCGGTAGAAGATGTTGGGTCGGTCGAAGCTCGAGAGGAAGCGTTCGGCGCCTTGCAGGTGTAGGCGCTGGACGATTTCTTCGCGGGTGCGCATATCGGCAGTGGCAGTAAGCGCAATGCGCGGCACATGCGGGAACAGTTCGGCCAGTTGGCCCAGTTGCAGGTACTCGGGGCGGAAATCGTGGCCCCATTGCGAAACGCAGTGGGCCTCGTCGATGGCGAACAGCGAGATGTCCAGGTCACGCAGAAAATCCAGCATGCGCGGCTGCACCAGGCGCTCCGGCGCCAGGTAGAGCATTTTTACCTCGCCACGGCGCAGGCGCCCGGCCAGTTCACGCTGCTGTTCCGCGCTCAGGGTGGAATTCAGCGCGGCCGCCGAAACGCCCAGTTCGTCAAGCGTGGCGACCTGGTCGTCCATCAACGCGATCAGTGGCGAGACCACCACCGTCAGGCCCGGACGCAGCAGCCCCGGCACCTGAAAGCACAACGACTTGCCGCCGCCGGTGGGCATCAGCACCAGGGCATCGCCGCCATTGGCCACGCATTCGATGATCGCTGCCTGGCGCCCACGGAAACTGTCGTAGCCGAAGATGTCCTTGAGAACGCGCTGAGCCTGTTCGAGCATGTGCAACTCCAAATCGCCGTACCACCCTGAATACAACAGGCTGGACGAAAAACCCGCCCCGCACACGCCAAATGCGTAAGCGGTTTTTGCCAGGCGACCGGTAAAACCTGCCCCTGGATGAAAAATCGCGGAGTATACCGCAGCGCCGTCCTGCACAGGCACCACGGCGATAGACGTTCCCTTTGCCCCGCTGCCGCTGCAAGGTGCTAGAATTCGTTATCGTTTATTCCCCAAGGTAGCCCTGTAATGTCCTTCGCCGAGCAACTGACCCGCCTGCAAGCCTTCCTCGACGCCGACGAGCTGCACGAAGAAGCGCTGGACTATGTCGCCGCACACGGCTACCTCACCGCCCTGTCGATCAACGCCGAGGACGTGCCCGAGCGCGAATGGATCGACGCCCTGTTCGCCGAAGAGCCGCACTACGCCAGCGACGCCCAGCGCACCGAAATCGAAGCCACCCTGGTGGCATTGAAAGCGCACATTGCCCGCCAGCTGGCCAGCGACGAAGAATTCGACCTGCCATGCGAACTCGACCTGACCGACGAGCCGGACGATTCCGACCTGCGCGGCTGGTGCATCGGTTTCATGGAAGGCGTGTTCCTGCGTGAAGAGGCCTGGTTCGAGAACGCCGAGGAAGAAGTCAGCGAGATGCTGCTGCCGATCATGGTTGGCTCGGGCCTGTTCGATGAACAACCAGAGTTCGCCGACATTGCCAGCAACGCCAACCTGCAGGACGACATGATCGTACAGATCCCCGAGGCGCTGAGTGCATTGTTCCTGCTGCTGCACGCCCCTGACGAAAAACCGGCGCTGCTCAAGCCACGCCACCACTAAGCTGCCTATGCGCTACCTGCTGCTGGCCACCGGCTGGCTCAGCGTTGCGCTGGGGGTGTTGGGGATTTTTCTCCCGGTACTGCCCACCACCCCGTTCCTGCTATTGGCGGCGGCCTGCTTTGCCCGCAGCTCACCGCGCTTTCACCACTGGTTGGTCCATCACCCCAAGCTCGGGCCATGGATCCGTGACTACCTCAGTGGTGAAGGCATCCCCCTCAAGGGCAAGGTTTACGCCATCGGCCTGATGTGGGCCAGCATTGGCCTGTCGTGCTACCTGGTGCCGCTGTTCTGGGCGCGTACCTTCATGTTGACCAGCGCTGTACTCGTCAGTCTGTATATCCTCAAGCAAAAAACACTTCAGAAGCCAAGGTGACAATATTTTGTCGCCAAATATCACTTTCGCCTAACTGCCACCTTCTTTATCGGAAATAGTTCTGGAACCGTGTGCAAGCCTTGTAAACATTGGTTTTCAGGGCGACTAACAGCATCGTTCCGAGGGCTGTAAGTGAAATTGATTAGACAATAAAAGTCTTATATGGCAATTTGATATGAATAAATCTTCTTATCTATCGCGTTGAATGTACTTAGCTGTCTTGTTAAAAACCTGCAACACTATACGCGATTACTTTATCGTCATTTTTTTGGCGAACAGCAGGATAAATTCCAGGATCAGGGAGATGTACCATGCGCGTTTTGAACCCCATCACCAGTGCATTACTGTTGGCCCTGGCGAGTGCCAACGTACAGGCGATGTCGATCACCGAGGCCGTCCAAAGCGCCGTGGACTACCACCCACAAGTCAGCTCCAACCGTAATAGCAAGCTGTCGGCCGATGAAGACGTGAAGTTTGCGCGTGGTGGCTACTACCCTTCCGTGGACCTGGTCGCCGGCTACGGCCGCCAGCGTTCGGACAACACCACCACCCGTGCCGAGGGTAACCACAACAAGGAAACCCTCAGCTACACCCAGTCCGAGCTGCGCCTGCGGCAGATGATCTTCGACGGCTTCAACACCTCGAATGAAGTGGGCCGCACCGAGGCTGTCTCTACCTCCCGCGCCTACTACACCCAGGCTGTTGCCCAGGATGTCGCCCTGCGTGCGGTCGAGGTGTACCTGGAAGTGCTCAAGCGCCGCGAGCTGGTGACCCTGGCCAAGAACAACCTGCAAGCCCACCTGCGCGTCAACGACCAGATCGGCCTGCGTAACGAGCGCGGCGTTGGCAGCACCGCCGACCTTGACCAGTCCCGCGCCCGTCGCGCCCTGGCGGAAAACAACCTGGACACCGCCGAAGTCGACCTGGCCGATGCCGAGGCCAACTTCTTCAGCGTGATCGGCCGCGCGCCGGACGAGCTGGAAAGCCCGCAAACCATCAAGGGCGAGGTGCCTGAGAGCCTCGAGGGGGCACGCGACAGCATGCGCCAGAACAACCCTTACATCAAATCTGCACAGGCTGACGTCAATGCGGCCGAGCAGCAGTACGAAGTGGGCAAGTCGACCTTCTACCCGCGCTTCGACGCCATTCTGGCAACCGGTGCCAACAACAACACCGGCGGCGAAAAAGGCCACAACAACAACGACTGGCAAGCTGGCGTGGAGATGAACTACAACCTGTTCCGCGGCGGTAGTGACAAGGCGCGCCTGCAGTCCGACGCGCACAAGATCAACCAGGCCCTGGACATCCGCAACAACGCCCTGCGTGAGTTGACCGAGAACCTGAGCCTGGCGTGGAACGCCATGAACAATGCCAGCAAACAGCTGCCGACCGCGCGTGAATACGCCGAGACCACCAAGCGCGTACGTGCGGCCTACCAGGACCAGTTCGGCCTGGGCCAGCGTACCTTGCTGGACGTGCTGGACAGTGAGAACGAGCTGTACAACGCAGACCGCCGCTATACCGAGGTGCGTTATACCGAGGAGTTCTCGCGCTACCGCGTGCTGGCGACCATGGGTGAGTTGCTGACCAAGCAGCGTATTTCGCTGCCACCAGAGGCGCTGGCGACTACCGAAGTGCGCACTGAGGCGCGTCTGCCTGAGATGCGCTGATCGGGCTTGAATCAGCCGGGGCTGCATTGCAGCCCCCAGCCCTCACTCGGTGCCATGGTTACGCTGGAACGTCTCCTCGCCCATGGCCCTGATCTGCCCCTCGATCAACGCTTCGAACGGCGCCAGCAGTGCATCAAAGCAAACGGGTTGCTCCAACGCGTTCAATGCTCCCACCACCGCTTCGATAGTCGACAGTGCCCCCGCCTCAGGCGCCTTGCGCAGCCGGTAACGTGAAGGCGCGACAGCCCCCAGCGTGACCCGCGGCAACCCTTCCAATAGCGGGTTCATGTACAACAACTTGCGCGCCTTGCGCCAGGTGCCGTCGGGCACGATAAGCAGCAACGGTTTGTCCTCGGCCTCACCATAAGCCGTCAGCACCCGAGCATCGTCGCCCGGAAATAGCAGGGCCGGCCGGTAACCAGGCGTCGCGAGCAAATCGCCCAAGTCGTTGAAAACCTCACCCACCCGCAACTCGGCATTGTTCAAGCCAAGGGCCGCAAGGCGAGCAGTATTCAGGGCATGGGCAGTTTCACTGGGGTGCTGCAGCAGAATCACGCGGGTATTGCTGTCGAGTGCGGGGATCAGTGGGCATAGGCAGTGGTCGAGCGGGCGCTGACAGCGCTCGCAGCGGGGTCTGGGCATGGGGTTCTCCTTGGCGGAGACAGTTTGCCACAGAACCGGGGCCCGCTTGGCGGGCCCGGCCTTCTCAGCGGTTGAACCGCTCCGCCAGGCTATGCAGGTACTCCGCCATGCGCTCCAGGTCCTGGCTGATCTGCGCGCCCTGCCTGGCCTGCCCGGCACTCTGGTCACACAGTTGGGCAATTCTCACGATCTGCTGGTTGATGTCCTCGGCCACATGGCTTTGCTGCTCCGATGCCGTCGCCATCTGCTGGCTCATGCCGGTGATGCGACTGACCGCCTGGGCAATCCCGCTCAGCGCCGCCTGCACCGCCTCGACACTGTGCACGCTGTCCCGAGAGATCTGCTCGCCCCGGCTGGCGGTGCTCACTGCCCGCTCTGCCCCGGCCCGCAAGGAGGCGATAATGTGGTGAATCTCATCGGTCGAAGCGCGGGTGCGCTGGGCCAACGAACGCACCTCATCAGCCACCACGGCAAACCCGCGCCCCTGTTCGCCGGCACGCGCCGCTTCAATGGCGGCATTAAGCGCCAGCAGGTTGGTCTGCTCGGCAATCGAGGTGATCACGTCGACCACGCTGCCTATCGACTGGGTTTGCTCTGCCAGGGCATTCACTGCCTGGCCAATGTCATTGACCGCATCGCTCATGCTACCCATGGCCTTCAGGCTCTGCAGCGCCAGCTCGCTACCCTGCTGCGCCAATTGGTCGGCATCACCCGCCGCATGCGCCGTGCTCTGCACGTTGTGGGTAACCTGCTGGATGGTGGCCGCCATTTGCGCAATGGCCGTGGCCGACTGATCGGTTTCGCTGCGCTGGCGGTCGAGCATCTGCGCCTGGGCATCGGACAGATCGGAAGATTGCGCCGCCCGCGACTTCACCCCGACCCCGGCATCCACAAGCCGGGTGAGGGCCGTTTGCAGGCGTGCTTCCTCGCTGATGATGGCCAGGTCAAGCTGGCCTTGCAGGCCTGGATTGTCGCTGTAGGTCAACGCCACCAACGGGCTGGTAAAGGCCTTGGGGTGCTCAGCCAGCGTGCGGCGGATGACCTGGTTCTGCCGGTGCTCGATCAGGTACCAGGCCAGCAGCAAGCTGGCCATCAGTACACCAAGCGCCGCATAGGGCGGTAGCCATAGGTAAC
>NZ_BCBI01000058.1:0-41380 GCF_001320565.1 Pseudomonas sp. NBRC 111132 | reverse complement strand
TCGATGATCAGCACGCGCAGCGGGTCGTGCGGGGTGGCATTGGTCAGCAGTTCGACCTTTTCCAGCAGGCTGGAAGCCTCCAGGCTGCCGGTGAGAAAGTCCTTGCCACCGGCGCGTACGGCGGCAAGGCGGGTTGGGGTGTCGGCTTCGTGGTGGCTGAAGAACAGCAGCGGAATATGTCGCGCCAACCCTTGCTGCACCTGGGCGGCCAGCTGCAGGCCTTGGCCCGTACCGGTGAAGTCGACATCCATAATGATGGCCGAAGGCGGGTACTCGCAGATCGAGGCGAGAAACGCCGTAGCATTGGGCAGTGCTTGCACCACCAGGCCGAAGAACTCCAGTTGCTGGGCCAAGCGCTGGGCACGCTCATGATCCTGCAGCAGGATGTACACCGGTTTGCGTGGGGGCGGCGGCAGCAGTGGGTCGAGCGGGTCGTCCTTGCGCAGGCCGTTACGCGTCAGCTGTTGCACGGGGCATTGCGGGCTCGGCTCGACTGCTTTGCTCATGTCCTGGCTACTTATAGGTTGGGATGTGCAGGGGCAATGATGGCTCTATGCTAGCAGCTCTTTTCAAGCGCGTGACTGCCCTGCATCAACAAAGCGGCCAGAACGAATATTCAGTTACTGACTGAATGGTCGCTTATGCGTACGGTGGTGTCTGCTTTATAGTGCTGCCACGCGGGCTTGCCGTGGCACCCTGGCGCAGGCCTGTGGTCCAAGCCCCTGAACCGTCGTGACTGATTAAGGACAAAGCCATGCTGGACTGGAAAAACCGCGAGGCCAAAGCCGAGCCCCGTGAGCGTGTCGATGGCCGCGGCGCTGCCGCCCGTAGCTACGTTGGCGGCCTGTGGAGCCGCGCCCTGGGGACCCTGATCGGGTTGTACCTGCTGGTGTGTATCGGCCTTGGCTGGTACTGGAGCCAGGAGCCCGCGCTGTTCCCGGTGCAGCAGAATGCCCAGGCCGCTGCCGAGCGCAATGGCCAGCAAATGGTGGTGGGCTACACCACCCTCGAAACCCTCAAGACCGTTGCCGGCACCTTGCTGAACAAGCCGGGCGGCTACATTTCCAACGACCGCTTCCCGCCAGGGCTGTGGATGGACAACATGCCGAGTTGGGAATATGGCGTGCTGGTCCAGGTACGCGACCTGTCGCGCGCGCTGCGCAAGGACTTCGCCCGGTCGCAGTCGCAGTCCACCGAAGACGCCGACCTGGCCAAGGCCGAGCCGCGATTCAACTTCGACAACAAGAGCTGGATCTTGCCATCGAGCGAGTCGGAGTTCGAAGAGGGCATCAAGTCGCTGTCCCGCTACCAGACTCGCCTGGCTGCTGGCGACAAGGGCGCGATCTTCTACACCCGTGCCGACAACCTGAACAACTGGCTGGGTGACGTGGCCACTCGCCTGGGCTCGCTGTCGCAGCGGCTGTCGGCCAGCGTTGGCCGGGTCAAGCTCAACAGCACGCTGAAGACCGAGTCGGTCGTCGCCGGCCAGGCGCCGCAAGTGGACGAGGAGTTGGTGGAAACCCCGTGGCTGCAGATTGACAACGTGTTCTATGAAGCCCGTGGCCAGGCGTGGGCGCTGTCGCACCTGCTGCGTGCTATCGAGGTGGACTTTGCCGATGTGCTGGCCAAGAAGAACGCCACGGTCAGCGTGCGCCAGATCATCCGCGAGCTGGAAGCCTCGCAAGAGCCGCTGTGGAGCCCAATGGTGCTGAACGGCAGTGGCTTCGGCATGTGGGCCAACCACTCGCTGGTCATGGCCAACTACATTTCCCGGGCCAACGCCGCGGTTATCGACCTGCGTCAGTTGCTGTCGCAGGGTTGATGATGGCTATCAGCCCAAACGAGGCCGCCCACCGGGCGGCTTCCGACCGCGAACTGGTCACCTGGGTGGACGAAGCCGACCAGGTGCTGGGCGCGTTGCCCCGTGCCGAGTTGCGTGAGCGCGGGTTGATCGGGCGTTGCACGTTCATCTTGCTGTTCAACAGTGCCGGTGAGCTGTGTGTGCATCGTCGCACCCTGAGCAAGGCGCTGTACCCAGGCTATTGGGATGTGGCGGCAGGCGGCATGGTCGCGGCCGGGGAGGCGTATGCCGAGTCGGCCGCACGCGAGCTGGCCGAAGAGCTGGGGATCGAAGGTGCGCAGCTGCGTTTCCACGAGCGGTTCTACTTTGACCAGCCGGACAACCGTCTGTGGTGTGCGGTGTATTCGGCGGTGTCCGATGCGCCATTGCGACTGCAGCCGGAAGAGGTGATCGAGGCGCGGTTCATTGGCCTGGAGCAGGCTGAGCAGGAAAGCCTCAGCAAGCCATATTGCCCGGACTCGTTGGCGGCGTTGCAGCGCTACAAGCTTAGCTTGAAATAAAGCAGGGGCCGCTTTGCGGCCCGATCGCGACACAAGGCCGCTCCTACAAGAGGTCGCGTCCCCCGGCCTTGCGCGGTCTCCTGTAGGAGCGGCCTTGTGTCGCGATCGGGCTGCAAAGCAGCCCCAATACGCGAAGGGTCGCAAAACATTCGCAAAATGCCGCAATCCTGTACTTAGCAACGGCTGCATTTATCGTTACACTGCGCGCCCTTTTCGGGCTGTCGCAAGTCTTGCGGCAGTAGCGCCGCCCCTGCCAGAGTGGGGCTTCGCGGTCGGCCTCAACCCCAAGGCACGACCAGTTTTTGTCCTCAGCACAGAGGAACAAAAGTGGCCAAGAAAGCTTCTTCCTTTTCCGCCCTTGGCGGTCTCGTGTATTCCACCGACGCTGGTCGGCACTGCTCTGACTGTGGCCAGCCAGTGGATGCCTGCATCTGCAAGCAGCAAATTATCCCCGAAGGCGACGGCATTGCCCGTGTGCGCCGTGAGAGCAAAGGCCGTGGCGGCAAGACCGTGACCACCGTCACCGGCGTGCCGCTGCCGCCCGACCAGCTCAAAGAGCTGGCGACCACGCTCAAGCGCCGCTGCGGTACCGGCGGCGCTCTGAAGGACGGGGTTATCGAGATCCAGGGCGACCATGTCGAGCTGTTGATCGGCGAGCTGACCAAACAGGGTTTCAAGGCGAAAAAGTCCGGCGGCTGAGGCCATCGCGCGATTTTTTGCCCAGCGCTTTCTAAACTCGTTCCCGTGGCCAGGGTCTATGCCTGAACACGGATGAATCGTCATTTTCAGCTTTTACACTCGCTCCGCTGCCTGCGGGGCAGTGTCTTCGACTTATCTATAGGGGACTTGAATGTCCGTACGACGCACACGCAAAGACGATGGTAGCCAATGGACCGTGGCCGACAGCCGCAGTGTTTATGGCATCCGCCATTGGGGCGCTGGTTATTTCGCCATCAATGAAGCCGGGCGCGTCGAAGTGCGCCCCAACGGCCCCAACAGCGCGCCGATCGACCTGTACGAACAGGTTGACGAACTGCGCCAGAGCGGCCTGTCGCTGCCCTTGCTGGTGCGCTTCCCCGACATTCTGCAGGACCGCGTACGCCAGCTGACTGGTGCGTTCGATGCCAACATCGCGCGCCTGGAGTACCAGAGCCAGTACACCGCGCTGTACCCGATCAAGGTCAACCAGCAGGAAGCGGTGGTGGAAAACATCATCGCCACGCAAAACGTTTCCATTGGCCTGGAAGCCGGCTCCAAACCCGAGCTGCTGGCCGTACTGGCGCTGGCGCCGAAGGGCGGCACCATCGTCTGCAACGGCTACAAGGACCGTGAGTTCATTCGCC
Source organism: Pseudomonas sp. NBRC 111132 (assembly GCF_001320565.1). Taxonomy (NCBI): domain Bacteria; kingdom Pseudomonadati; phylum Pseudomonadota; class Gammaproteobacteria; order Pseudomonadales; family Pseudomonadaceae; genus Pseudomonas; species Pseudomonas sp. NBRC 111132. Next base: position 37,676 of record NZ_BCBI01000058.1, on the reverse strand, counting down.
TGGCGTTGATGGGCCAGAAGCTCGGCCACAACGTGTTCATCGTCATCGAGAAAGAGTCGGAAGTGGCGCTGGTGATCGAAGAGGCCGCCGAGCTGAAGGTGAAACCGCAGGTCGGCCTGCGCGTGCGCCTGTCGTCGCTGGCTTCGAGCAAGTGGGCCGATACCGGTGGCGAAAAGTCCAAGTTCGGTTTGTCTGCCGCCCAGCTGCTCTCTGTAGTACAGCGCTTCCGCGATGCAGGCCTGGACCAGGGCATTCGCCTGCTGCACTTCCACATGGGGTCGCAGATCGCCAACCTGGCTGACTATCAGCACGGTTTCAAGGAAGCCATCCGTTACTACGGCGAACTGCGTGCGCTGGGCCTGCCGGTCGACCACATCGACGTTGGCGGTGGCCTGGGCGTGGACTACGACGGCACCCACTCGCGCAATGCCAGCTCGATCAACTACGACATGGACGACTACGCCGGCGTGGTGGTGGGCATGCTCAAGGAGTTCTGCGACGCGCAGGGCCTGCCGCACCCGCACATCTTCTCCGAGAGTGGCCGCTCGTTGACAGCGCACCACGCCATGCTGGTGATCCAGGTGACCGACGTCGAGAAACACAACGACGACGTGCCCACCATCGAGAACAAGGAAGCCCTGCCCGAGACCGTGCAGTGGCTGGTCGACCTGCTTGGCCCGACCGATATCGAGATGGTCACCGAGACTTACTGGCGCGCCACCCACTATATGGGTGACGTGGCCGCGCAGTATGCCGATGGCAAGATCAGCCTGGGCGAGAAGGCACTGGCTGAACAGTGCTATTTTGCCGTCTGCCGCCGCCTGCACAACTCGCTCAAGGCCCGCCAGCGCTCGCACCGTCAGGTGCTGGACGAGCTGAACGACAAGCTGGCCGACAAGTACATCTGCAACTTCTCGGTGTTCCAGAGCCTGCCGGACACCTGGGCCATCGGCCAGGTACTGCCGATCATCCCGCTGCACCGCCTGGACGAAGAGCCGATGCGACGTGCGGTATTGCAGGACCTGACCTGCGACTCCGACGGCAAGATCAACCAGTACGTTGATGAGCAGAGCATCGAGACCAGCATGCCGGTGCATGCGCTGAAGGAGGGCGAGGACTACCTGCTGGGCGTGTTCCTGGTCGGTGCCTACCAGGAAATCCTGGGCGATATGCACAACCTGTTCGGTGACACCGACTCGGTGAACATCTACCAGAATGCCGACGGCAGCGTGTACCACGCCGGTATCGAGACCCACGACACCATCGAGGACATGCTGCGCTACGTGCACCTGTCGCCGGAGGAGTTGATGACGCATTACCGCGACAAGGTGGCCAGCGCCAAGATCACCGCACGTGAGCGTACCCAGTTCCTGGATGCCTTGCGCCTTGGGTTGACCCGGTCTTCGTACTTGTCGTCGTAACCGCCGGGGCCGCTTTGCGGCCCATCGCGACACAAGGCCGTTCCTACAGCGGATCGCGCAGTAATTGCCATACGCGATTTCCCTGTAGGAGCGGCCTTGCGTCGCGAACTGAGGGCGCAGCCCTCACGGCGTCATACCCGGTAATGATCCGCCTACGCCATCCCTCATTGCGACACCTATCCTGCGAATGCAATGTTCAAAGGAATTCGACATGGACCGTCACGGCAATCATCGCTTGCGCCAAGGGCGCTTTTCAGAGTCAGGCAGGCTTTATCTGCTAACTACCGTTACCCGCCAACGGCGCCCGCTGTTCCAGAACCTCTGGTTTGCACGAGCGGCCATTAATCAATTGCGCCTGAGTGATCATGAAGGTAGTTGCCGTACGTTGGCTTGGGTTCTGATGCCAGACCATCTGCATTGGTTGATCGAGCTTGGGCCTACCAGCCTGGACAAACTCATGTGTGCTTTCAAGTCACGCAGCAGTTGTGCGCTTTACCGTATAGGTGCCGAGCGAAAGCACATCTGGCAGCCTGGCTTTTATGACCGGGCATTGCGCAAGGATGAGGATGTAAGGGCTGCTGCCCGCTACATCATCGCCAACCCGATTCGGGCGGGTCTGGTTCGACGAGCGGGCGAGTACCCACATTGGAATTGTGTGTGGCTGTGAGCCGGCAGGTGAGGGCTTCGCCCTCATTTCGCGACACAAGGCCGCTCCTACAGGGATCGCGATACCGAGCCGTTCCGCGATCCCGGCATTACCGAACCCACTCACCTTTCTGCTGCAACCGCCACCCCACCCACCCCAGCGTCACCGCCCGCAACCCCATGAACCCGAGAAACGCCAACCATAGCCCATGGTTGCCGAACCCGTTCATGGCCACCGCCACCGGCAGTGCAATCAGTACCGACACCACCATCGCATTGCGCATCTCCCGCGCCCGCGTCGCACCGATGAACAACCCATCCAGCAAGTAACTCCACACTGCAATCAACGGCAGTACCGCCAGGTAGGGCAAATACGGATAGGCCGCATTGCGCACGCTTTCGATGTCGGTCTGCAGGTCGATGAACAAGTGCCCGCCCAGCAGGAACAACCCGGCAAACCCCAAACTGGTGATCAGCGACCAGCCACAGGCCACCACCAACGAACGGCGCAAGGTGTCGCGGTCGCGGGCACCAATGGCATGACCGCACAGGGCCTCGACCGCATGCGCCAGCCCGTCGAGGGCATAGGCCGTCAGCAGCAGGCCATTGAGCAGCAGGGCGTTGGCCGCCACCGTGGCCTCACCCAGGCGCGCCCCCTGCACAGTAATCAGCAGGAACACCAGTTGCAGCGCCAGGCTGCGCAGGAAGATATCGCGGTTGACCGCCAGCAGCGGGCGCCAGGCCTGCCAGCGTTTGAGCGCTGCCCAGGCGACCTGCCCCGGGTAGGCACGCAGTGCCGGGCGGGTCAGGGCCAGGCCGAGCAGCGCGGCGCTCCATTCGGCAATGACCGAAGCCCGTGCCGACCCCAGTACGCCCCAATCCAGGCCCAGCACGAACCACAGGTTCAGGACGATGTTCAGCAGGTTGGTGGTCAGCAGGATGGCCAGTGGCGCCCGGGCGTTCTGGGTGCCCAGAAACCAGCCAACCAGCGCATAGCTGGCAAGCGCCGCGGGCAGGCCAAGCAGGCGGGTATGGAAGAAGTCTTCGGTGGATTGCTGCAGGGCTGCACTGGGTTGCATCGCATGCAGTGCCAGCTGGCTGAACGGCAGAGCCAGCAGGCCGATCATCAGGGCGAAACCGACCGCCAAAAGCAGCCCTTGTACCAGCACCTGGCGCAACGCGGCGCCGTCGCCACGGCCAGCGGCCTGTGCGGCGAAGCCAGTGGAGCCCATGCGCAGGAAGCCCATCAGGCCAACCATGAAGGTGAACAAAGTGGCGCCCACGGCCACGGCGCCTAGCTGGTGGGCGTGGGGGAGGTGGCCGATGACGGTGCTGTCGACCAGCGCCACCAGCGGTACGGAGATGTTGGACAAGATCATCGGTGCGGCCAGCGCCCAGACCTTGTGGTGGGTAGGGCGGTGGCGCCAGTCGGCGGAGAGTTGGGACATTTGCTTACCAAGGGGCTTGGGGCCGCTGTACGCCCCTTTAACGAAGGCCACAGTGTAACCACCAGGCAACCATTTCGCGCGACCGTGGTCTTACTGGGCGCGCAACGCCGGGTGCCGCACCTGACGTTGCGCTATAGTTGCTGCCCTCACGTACACGCTGCCCAAGAGTTCCTACTCCATGTTCAACAAAGGATTGTTGCTGGCCTGCGCGCTGGCGTTGCTCAGTGCCTGTGACTCATCCGCGCCGGACAAACCGGCGCCGGTCGAGAAACCGGCGGCCACCGCGCCCGCCGAAGCCCCCGCCCCCAAACGCGAAGACCCGGCCGTGCTCGCCAAGCGCTACGAGGGCCGCGAACTCACGGTGCTGGATGTATCCGAAGTGCAGCTCGATGGCGCTGCGACGCTGTCGATCAGCTTCTCCGCGCCGCTGGATGCCAAGCAGGACTTCGCCACCAAGGTGCACCTGGTCGACACCGTCAAAGGCAAGCTCGACGGCGCCTGGGAGCTCTCCGACAACCAGATGGAACTGCGCCTGCGTCACCTGGAACCGCAGCGCAAGCTGGTGCTGACCGTCGACAAGGGCCTGCTGGCGGTCAACGGCAAGCAACTGGACAGTGAATCGATCACCCAGCTGGAAACCCGCGACATGCAGCCGACCATCGGCTTTGCCAGCCGCGGCTCGCTGCTGCCCACGCGCCTGGCCGAGGGGCTGCCGGTGATTGCCCTGAACGTCGACAAGGTCGATGTCGAGTTTTTCCGGGTGAAGCCGGAAATGCTCTCGTCTTTCCTGGCCAGCTGGGGGCGCAACAGCAGCCTGTACTACTACCAGTCCAAGGAAACCCTGGACATGGCCGAGCTGGTCTACAGCGGCCGCTTCGACCTCAACCCCGCCCGCAACACCCGCGAAACCGTGCTGCTGCCCATCGCCGGCATCAAGCCGCTGCAGGACCCGGGCGTGTACCTGGCAGTGATGCGTGCTTCGGGCACTTACGACTACTCGCAGCCGGCGACCCTGTTCACCCTCAGCGACATCGGCGTGTCGGCGCACCGATACCGCGACCGCCTGGACGTGTTCGCGCAGGCGCTGGAAGGCGGCAAGGCGATGAGCGGCGTCAATCTCGAAATCCATGACGAGAAGGGCAAGTTGCTGGCCCAGGCCAGCACCGATGACAAGGGCCACGCCCAACTGCCGATCACGTCCAAGGCCGATACCCTGATTGCTACCCAAGGTGTGCACACCACCCTGCTGCGCCTGAACACCGCCGCCCTGGACCTGGCCGAGTTCGACATTACCGGCCCGCAAGCCAACCCGTTGCAGTTCTTCATCTTCGGCCCGCGTGACCTGTATCGCCCAGGCGAAACGGTGCTGCTCAACGGCCTTCTGCGCGACCAGGACGGCAAGCCGGTCAAGGCCCAGCCGGTGAGTGTGGAAGTGCGTCGCCCGGATGAGCAGGTGAGCCGCAAGTTCGTCTGGGAGGCCGACAGCAATGGCTTGTACCAATACCAGTTGCAGCTCGCCACCGAGGCCCCGACTGGCCGTTGGCAACTGCTGCTCGACCTGGGCGGCGGGCGCAAGCAGGTGTATGAATTTCTCGTCGAGGACTTCCTGCCTGAACGCCTGGCGCTGGAGCTGAAGGGCAGCAGCACGCCGCTGTCGCCGGAGGAGGATGCGCGCATCCAGGTCAATGGCCGTTACCTCTATGGCGCCCCGGCTGCCGGTAATCGCCTGAGTGGCCAGGCCTATGTGCGTCCCCTTCGCGAAGCGGTGCCTGCGCTGCCGGGCTACCAGTTCGGCTCGGTCACCGAAACCGAGCTGAACCAGGACCTGGAGCTGGACGAAGTCACGCTCGATCAGGCTGGCAAGGCCGTGGTCGATATCGAAAGCCGTTGGGCCGAAGCCCGCTCACCGCTGCAACTGACCGTGCAGGCCAGCCTGCAGGAGTCCGGTGGCCGGCCGATCACCCGTCGTCTGGAGCAACCGATCTGGCCTGCCGAGCGCCTGCCGGGCCTGCGTGGCCTGTTCGAGGGTGAGGAAACCGATAGCGACGGGCCGGTGGAGTTCGAATTCCTGGTGGCCGACCGCGACGGCAACAAGCTGGCGGCCAACGACCTCAAGGTACGTCTGATTCGCGAGCGTCGCGATTACTACTGGAACTACTCGCAGAGCGATGGCTGGAGCTACGCCTACAACGAGAAGTTCCTCACCCAGCGTGAGGAGACCGTTAGCGTCAAGGCCGGCTCCACGGCCAAACTGAGCTTCCAGGTTGAATGGGGCCCGTACCGCGTGGAGGTCGAAGACCCGCAGACCGGCCTGGTGTCCAGCGAGCGCTTCTGGGCCGGTTATCGCGCCCAGGACAACGCCGAAGGCGGCGCGGTGCGCCCGGACCAGGTCAAGCTGGCGCTGGATAAACCGTCCTACGCCGATGGCGCTACTGCCAAGGTCACCGTCACGCCACCTGCTGCTGGCAGCGGCTACCTGATGATCGAGTCCAGCGATGGCCCGCTGTGGTGGCAGGAGATCGACGTGCCCGCCGAGGGCAAGACCTTTGATGTGCAACTGGACAACGCCTGGGCGCGCCACGACCTTTACATCAGCGCGCTGGTGATTCGCCCTGGAGAGCGCAAGGCCAACGCCACACCAAAACGCGCCGTGGGTGTGCTGCACCTGCCGTTGGACCGCGCCGAACGCAAGCTGGCGGTGAGCCTGCAGGCACCCGAAAAAATGCGCCCGAAACAGCCGCTGACCGTAAAGGTGAAAGCCGCCAATGCCGATGGCAGCGTGCCCAAGCAGGTGCATGTGCTGTTGTCTGCGGTGGACGTGGGCATCCTCAACATCACTGATTTCAAAACCCCGGATCCGTTTGCCAGCCTGTTCGGGCGCAAGGCCTATGGTGCCGACCAACTGGACATCTACGGCCAGTTGATCGAAGCCGGCCAGGGCCGCCTGGCGAGCCTGGCGTTTGGCGGTGACGCGGCAATGGCCAAGGGTGGCAAGCGCCCTAACACCACGGTCACCATCGTCGCCCAGCAGAGCCTGCCGGTGACCCTGGACGACAAGGGTGAGGGCCAGGCCACGGTCGATATCCCCGACTTCAACGGCGAACTGCGGCTGATGGCCCAGGCCTGGACCGAAGAACACTTCGGCATGGCAGAAGGCAAAACCGTGGTCGCTGCACCGTTGATTGCCGAGCTGTCGGCGCCGCGCTTCCTGGCCGGTGGCGACCGCACCAGCCTGGCACTGGACCTGGCCAACCTGTCGGGCCGTGCTCAACAGTTGAACGTTGAAATCACCACCGATGGGCAACTGAGCCTGGCGGCCAACGCCGTGCAGAGCGTTAACCTGACCGAAGGCCAGCGCTCGACACTGATGATCCCGGTACAGGCCCAAGGGGGCCTGGGGCAGGGTAAAGTGCATGTGCGGGTCACTGGCCTGCAGTTGCCAAACGAGCCCGCCACCGCGTTCGAGCGTGAGTGGACATTGGGCGTGCGCCCAGCTTATCCGGCGATGCTCAAGCACTACCGCGTGGCGTTGAAAGACCAGCCATGGACCTTGCCTGAAGCGGACCTGGCAGCTTTCGAACCTGCCGGCCTGGAAGCCAGCCTGGCCTTGTCGAGTCGGCCGCCGCTGAACCTGGCCGAGCAGATTCGCGCGTTGGAAGCCTACCCCTACGGTTGCCTGGAACAGACCACCAGCGGCCTGTACCCGTCGTTGTACGCTGATGCCGATAGCCTCAAACGCCTGGGCATCAAGGGCGAGCCGGCGCAGGTGCGCAAGCGCAAGATCGAAATGGGCATCGAGCACCTGCTGGGCATGCAGCGCTACAACGGCAGCTTTGGCCTGTGGAGTTCGGACAGCGAAGAAGAGTACTGGCTCACCGCCTACGTCACCGACTTCCTGCTGCGTGCCCGTGACCAAGGTTACGGCGTGCCGGCCGAAGCGCTGAAGAAGGCCAGCGAGCGCCTGCTGCGCTACCTGCAGGAACGCAACCTGGTCGAAGTCGACTACAGCGAAAATGCCGACCACACTCGCTTTGCCGTGCAGGCCTACGCGGCGCTGGTGCTGTCGCGCAGCCAGCAGGCGCCATTGGGTGCCCTGCGAGGCCTGTTCGAGCGCCGCGCCGATGCCCGTTCTGGCCTACCGCTGGTGCAATTGGCGGTGGCACTGGACAAGATGGGTGACAAACCGCGTGCCGAGCAAGCCTTGCAGGCGGGCCTGGGCATCAGCCGTGGCAAAGGCTGGATGGCCGATTACGGCAGCGCCCTGCGTGACCAGGCGCTGATCCTGGCACTGCTGCAGGAAAGCAACCTGGCCAGCAGCCAGGTCGATCAGCGCCTGTTCGCCTTGTCGGATGAGCTGGCGGCCAACCGCTGGCTGTCTACCCAGGAGCGCAATGCACTGTTCCTTGCCGGCCGTAGCCTGCTGGGCAAGCCGGAAGGCAAGTGGCAGGCACGCCTGGACAGTGCTGGCGAGGTGCGCGAGTTCAACAATGCCGAGGCCGGCATGAAGCTGGAAGGCCCGCTACTGGCATCGCCGCTGAGTGTGCAGAACGAAGGCAGCGAGACGCTGTACCAGCAGTTGACCTTGTCGGGCTACCCACGCCAGGCGCCTGCTGCTGGCGGCAATGGCCTGCAGATTCGCCGAGAGTACTTGGGCATGAATGGCCAGCCGCTGGACCTGCACAACCTGCGCAGTGGTGACTTGGTGCTGGTGCACCTGGCGCTCAAGGCTGAAGACCGTGTACCGGATGCGCTGGTGGTGGATTTGCTGCCAGCAGGCCTGGAGCTGGAAAACCAGAACCTGGCGCAAAGCGCCGCCAGCCTGGACAACGCCAGCAGCGCGGTGAAGGAGTGGCGCGAGTCTATGCAGAACGCCAGCGTAGTGCACCAGGAGTACCGTGATGACCGTTATGTTGCCGCGCTCAAGCTCGACAGCTACGGCACCACCCACCTGCTGTACCTGGCGCGGGCAGTGACCCCGGGCACCTACCGCGTACCGCCGCCGCAGGTTGAGTCGATGTACCGGCCGAACCTGCAGGCTGTGGGCGATGGGCAAGGGGAGATGACCGTAAAAGCCCGCTGAGGCTACGCGGTCTGTTGTAGGAGCGGCCTTGTGTCGCGATCGGGCCGCAAAGCGGCCCCAAAACCTGAGCGCGCGGAGCAACTGTGGTACCGCGTCGCCAGGTTTTGCGGCCGCTGCGCGCCCGATCGCGACGCAAGGCCGCTCCTACAGGAATGGCGCAGTTTCTAGTGAATCACCCAACTCATCACCCACAACCCCAGCACCAGCCAGATGATCCCGAGGATGATCGAGGCGCGCATGAACGCACGGATTGCCGAGTACAGCAGCATAAGGCCGATGATCAGGGCCAGGATGCTGAGTAGCGAGGTGTCCATGCCCAAGGTGCGCGCCAGGCCGTCGATGAAATTGCCACCGGCATTGGCCAGCAGGTTGAACAGCCCGCTCAATGCGTCGACGATGAAGCGGATCAACGACCCCAGTGCCTGGCCCAACCACTCGAAAAAACCTTCTACATGCATAGTTGCTTCCTGATGAACGAATCGGCGAGGTTGCCGTCCCAAAGCCTTTGGCCATTACCTGGCCAGGTCGGTTCCCGATGCCAAGCTTAGCGCGGCCACATCGCCATGCGGGCAGGATGTTGCGTGCCACGCTGATCGGCGTGCTGGTGCTGTGCGGCCTGTTGTGGCTGGCTGATCGTATCTGGCCGCTGCCCATGCCGGGCGACGACCTGGCCCGGGTGGTGCTGGCCGAGGACGGGACGCCGTTGTGGCGCTTTGCCGATGCTGATGGCGTGTGGCGCTACCCGGTCAGCCCCGAACAGGTGTCGCCGCTGTACCTGCAGGCCTTGCTGACTTACGAGGACCGCTGGTTCTACAGCCACCCTGGGGTCAATCCACTGGCCTTGGCCCGCGCTGCCTGGTTGAACCTGCGCGGTGGGCGCGTGGTGTCGGGCGGCAGTACGTTGTCGATGCAGGTGGCGCGCCTGCTCGACCCGCACGACCGCACCCTGGCTGGCAAACTGCGCCAGTTGTGGCGTACGGCGCAGCTGGAATGGCACTTGTCCAAGCGCGAAATCCTGCAGATCTACCTGGACCGCGCGCCGTTCGGCGGCACCTTGCAGGGCGTGGCCGCTGCCAGTTGGGCGTACCTGGGCAAGTCGCCCTTGCACCTGACACCCGCTGAAGCGGCGCTGCTGGCGGTGCTGCCCCAGGCACCCAGCCGGCTGCGCCCAGACCGCCACCACGAGCGTGCTCAGCGCGCGCGCGACAAGGTGTTGCAGCGCCTGGCCGAATACCAGGTGTGGCCTGAGCGGCAAATCCGCGAGGCGGCCGAGGAACCGTTGGTGTTGGCGCCACGCCAGGAGCCGGCCCTGGCACCCTTGCTGGCCCGGCGCCTGAACAGCGCCGACAGCCCGCCACTGATTCGCACCACGCTCGATGCCGCACTTCAGCGGCGCCTCGAAGACCTGCTGCTGGGTTGGCGCGCCCGGCTACCGGAGCGCACCTCGGCCGCCGTCCTGGTGGTCGATGCGCAGACCATGGCGGTGCGCGCTTACCTGGGCTCGATAGATTTGGCGGACGAGCGCCGTTTTGGCCATGTCGATATGGTGCGCTCGCTGCGTTCGCCCGGTTCCACCCTCAAGCCGTTTCTCTACGGCATGGCGCTGGACGATGGCCTGATCCATTCCGAATCGCTGCTGCAGGATGTGCCACGGCGTTATGGCGATTATCGCCCCGGCAACTTCTCCATGGGCTTCAGCGGCCCGGTGTCGGCCAGCTCGGCGCTGGCCCTGTCGCTCAACCTGCCGGCCGTGCAATTGCTGGAGGCCTATGGCCCGAAACGCTTTGCCGCGCAGCTGCGCATGGCGGGCGTGCCGCTGATATTGCCGCCGCTGGCCGAGCCCAACCTGTCGTTGATACTGGGGGGCGCCGGCAGCCGGCTGGAAGATTTGGTGGGTGGCTACGCGGCGCTGGCACGGGACGGTAACAGTGCGAAGGTGCGTTTGCAGCCGCAGGACCCGCTGGTAGAGCGACGCCTGTTGTCGCCAGGCGCGGCGTGGATCATCCGACGCATCCTCAGTGGCCAGGCTCGCCCCGACCGCGACCCGCATGCCGAACTGGTGCAGCGCCCGCAACTGGCCTGGAAAACCGGCACCAGCTATGGCTTTCGCGATGCCTGGTCGATCGGCGTCGGGCCGCGCTACCTGATCGGCGTGTGGATCGGTCGCCCCGATGGCACGCCGGTTCCCGGGCAATTTGGCTTGGCTTCGGCGGCGCCGCTGATGCTGCAGGTGCATGACCTGCTGAGCAACCGTGACAGTCAGCGTGGCATCAGCGTGCCAGTGGCGCGTGTACCGGCAAACGTCGGTGTGGCGGCGATCTGCTGGCCGCTGGGCCAGCCGATGAGCAAGCAGGACCCCAACTGCCGACGCCAGCGCTTCGCCTGGACCCTGGATGGCACCACGCCGCCAACCTTGCAGGCCGCTGACCAACCGCTGGGCCTGGGTTTGCGCGAAAACGTGTGGGTCAACGACCAGGGCCTGCGTGTCGATGGCAGTTGCCCGGGCGCCAAGCCCCGTGAAATCGCCTTGTGGCCGGCGCCGTTGGAGCCCTGGCTGCCCCGCCTCGAACGGCGCGCGGCGCGTCTGCCCGCCCTCGACCCGGCCTGCCCGCCGCAACTACCGGCCAGCGCGCCACCGCTGTCGATCGTGGGCGTGCGCCCCGGCGATAATCTGCGTCGCCCAGCCACCAGCAGTGAGCCGCTGCAATTGCATGTATCGGCGTTGGGTGGTGGTGGACGGCGCTGGTGGTTCCTCAACGGCCAGCCGCTGGGTGAAACCCAAGGGCAGGACAGCTTGCTGCTGCGCTTGCCCCAGGTCGGGCAGGCCGAACTCAGCGCGCTGGACGAAAGTGGCGAGACGGCGCGGGTGGCGTTCCAGGTCAGCGAGTAGGTGTTCGACGGCAGCCGGGCCAGCACCTACGCTTGCAGGTGAGGGGGGTGAGCGGCGGGTGCCCCACAACCAAAGGGAACATGGAGCGCCCTATGCGTCCTCTGGCCGTGCCCCTGCTGTTGCTGCCCTGGGCGCTTGCGGCCCAGGGCGAGCCGTTGCCGGGTTTTCTCGACAGCCATGAATACGAGCGGCGCTTGCCCAGCGCCAACCTGCCGATTGCGGCCTACCGCCTCGTCAGCCCCAACATACGGCTGGCCGAGGCGGCTATCCACAAGCCTGACTGGGCTTCGGCCAATACCCCGCTGATACTGCAAAAAGTACGCTTCGAGGGCGGCACGGTGTTCCCCCTGAGCGACCTGCGTGAGCACTACCAAGCGCTGATAGGGCGCCAGACCACGTTGGGTGAATTGCAGCAATATACCGAGCGGCTGACCCAGCGTTATCGGCAGCAGGGCTACTTGTTGTCGTATGCCTATCTGCCACCGCAGGATGTGGCAGAGGGTAGGGTCAGCGTGGTGCTGGTCGAAGGTTACCTCCGTGATTACCGCGTGGACGGCGATATCGGCCCGGCCAGCGAGTATTTGCAACAGTTGCTGGCGCGCCTTGAGGCTGAGCGGCCGCTGACGCGGGAAACGCTGGAGCGTTTTCTGGGCCTGGCCGCGCGCATGCCTGGTGTGTCGGTAGAGGCCGAGCTGACAATGGCGCAGGCCGCTGATGGCGCCGCCCGGCTGACCCTGCATGCGCGGCGCAAGCCATTCGGCGCCGCTGTGACGGTGACCGACTCCAGCCGCGACACTGCACAGGCGTTGTTCACGGCAACCAGCAATGCCCAGACCCGCCATGGTGAACAACTCACGGCCAGTTGGCTGCTGCCTCCAGGGGACGACCAGGTCCATTACCAGCGTCTGGACTACAGCCAGTACCTGGACGCCGCCGGCAGTCAACTGCTGCTGTCGGCTTCGCGCTACCGCAGCGAGCCCGGCACGCGCATACGCCTTGACCATGGTCGCGATATCACCCGCGAGCACGACAGCGAGCGCTATGCGATAGGGCTTCGTCAGCCGGTGATCGTCAGGCCGGATGAGTGGCTGGTGGTTCAGGGGCACTTGTACGCAGTTCGTGAGCGCGATGAAGACCACACGGATGAGCAGCCATCGTCTCGGGACTACGACACCTACGTACGTGCGCTGTCGTTCGAGGGCGATTGGCGCGAGATGGAGCAGAGGCGTATGCGTATCGTCAGTGCTGGGGTCTATCAGGGCCTGGATTACCTTGGGGCTCGAAGCGATGCCGACTACGACCTGGACTTTCTGCGGCTGCGGCTTTCCGGCTTGCAGAGCGACGCACTGCTGGATAACTGGCAGGGCGTGGTGTCCGGGGCCTTGTACTGGAGTGATGACAAGTTGCCCGACAGCGAACGCGCGGGTTTTGGCGGGCAGAGTTTTGGCCGTGGATACCCGCGTGACCAGGCGGACGGGGACAAGGGCTGGGGTGTGGCTTACGAGCTGAGCTACAGCATGCAGGGGAGCGGGCTGGCGCTGGTTCAGCCATATGCGGCAGTGGACACGGCGCAGGCCTGGCATAACAGAGGGCCGGTGGAGGATGCCCACCTGGCGTCGCTGGCGTTTGGTGTGCGGTTAGGAGATGGGCGCGTGTTCAATGTGGCGCTGGAAGTGGCCAAGCCGTTGGCGGATGTGGCGCTCGATAGCCTGGACCGTGGGCCTCGGCTGACCTTGAGCGTTGACGTTCAACTGTAGGGGCCGCGAAGCAGCCCCGGTAATTTACACGCTGCCCCCTCAATGGGTGGTAAACCGCTGATGCACCGGCGATGAGCTAGGGGTAAGCGCCAGTGCCAGCTGGGTGCGGTTGTGCATGTGGGTCAGGCGCAACACCTGTGACACGTAAAGCTTCACGGTATTCTCGGTAATGCCCAGCTCACAGGCGATCTGGTAATTGGTCTTGCCTTTGCTGACCAGGCGCGCCACTTCCAATTGGCGTGGCGACAGCTTCTCGAACGCCGCTGGCAGTTCGCTTTCGCTTTCCTCCACGTCACTGGCACGCCGGTGGGTGCCTTGGCCACGGGCTTTTTCCAGGTCCTGATACAGTTCGTCCACTGAGTCGGCCAGCTCTTGCAGGCGCTGGTTCAACCCACCCAGATCACGGAAGTTTCGCTGGCGCTCCAGCAAGGCTTCTTCCTGCCGGCGTACGCCCGCCAGCAGCTCGTCAAGGTCCATCGGCTTCTGGTAGTAGTCGGCAAAGCCTTCGCGTAGCGCGCGGATCACGTCCTGTTTCTCGGCACGCCCAGTCAACATGATGGCTTCGAACATGCGCGGGCTGCCGTCGAGCCCCTTCAAGGCGCGTACCAGCTCAATGCCATCTCGCTCCGGCATGTGCAGGTCACAGATGAGCAGACCGATGGCCGGGTCTGCCACATATCGCTCGATAGCTTCGTCAGTTGAGTGGGCTGGTATGCAGACATAGCCCTTGGTTTCGAGGAATTCACACAGTTGTTCGACAATGACCGGTTGGTCATCAACCACCAACACCTTCACTTCACTCACTGGTCTGGACACGATCAACTCCCTGTTCGTATACCGCCCTGCTCCCGTGCCAGACGCTCTGGCAGCTTAAAAGTAGTCGCTCTAAGCGAATATGTACAAGGCGTGTACAAGTCTTCGGACCACTGGAAGCCTTATTGGATCCATACGGCCGTCAGAAGAAACCCTGCCAGCACATAGGGGACGAACGCCTGTTTGTCGCCCATTTCCTCGGTCAGGGCCTGCAAACGCTTCTTTACCTTGGGGTTGAGCAAGGTCCACAGGCGCCGGCGGGTAAGCAGCCATACCAGCACACTGACGCCGGCGCCGATAAAGGTGCCGAGCACATATTGCGGGCTGGTGGCCAGGGCCAGGGCGCCCATCAGCTTGACGTCGTCGGCGCCGAAGCGGCCGAGCATATAGCCTGGCAGGGTCAGCAGCATGACGATGGCAAGCGCCCAGCCGGCATCGCTGGCGTCGGCGCCGATCCAGCTGTGGCCGGTGGCGAACAGCCAGATCAGGGCGCAGGTAGCCACGCCCAGGGTCAGCAGGTTGGAGATCTGGCGTTGACGCACATCCTGTTCGGAGCACAAGGCAAGCCACAGCAGGAGAACAATGCTTTGCATTGGCAGGTCGCCCTTCCCAAATGTTGAACACTTCTACCCGGTCAGTCAGGTTTCCTTAAGTGAAGATAGACGGGAACGTGCGGGGGAGTGGGGCGGGATGGGTAAAAAGGCGTGGCTGGAATGGATTTTGTCGTAGCTGACACAGGCCTGCGCGGTCTTTTGCAGGCGCGGCCTGGGCGCAAGGCCGCTCCTGCAAAGACCTGCATCAAGCCGCTATTTCTTGCTGCCTGGCGGATAGTTGGCCAACACCTTGGCCACGGTGTCGTGAATGGCGGTATTGCGTTCTTCAGGACTTGGCGGGTAGTTGTTCATGATCTGCTCGGCACTGCCGCGCCACACCAGCTTGCCGTCACGCCCATCGAACATGTCGACCTGAATCGTGGCGACCTTGTAGTCGACGCTGCGGGTTTCGTTGTACATCGGCCCCCCCCAGTAGCCGCCCCAGTAGCCACCCCAGCCACCGCCATAGTTGGTGGTGATCTGCTGCTGGCGCTGCTCGACGATCAGGTAAGTACGTACGCTCAGATCAGGCCGAGCGCCGCCTTGCACCGGGCGCAGGCCGCGCTGGTCGAGCTGATCGGCGACCGCTTGGCGAATGCGCTGTTCGGTGAGGTCGCTCTTGATCCGTGGGTCGTCCGGGCGGTACTGCAGCCCCGGCTCCTGCCAAGCCCAGCTGCGGTAGGCGGCGAAATCGCGGCTGGCATCGAAATCCTGCTGGACGTTATTGCTGGAGCAGGCGGCGAGCAATAACGCGAATGACAGTAGAACGAGACGGCGCAACATGATGGTTCTCCGTTAGCGATTAACTGGGAGGATAGCCGCTGAGCGCCTTGTGCACAGAATCGCGCAAGGCACTTTCGCGTTCGCGCGGCGAGTCCTTGTCGCTGCCGCTTTCGGCGCTGGCGCTCCATACCGGCTGGCCGCTGCGGGCGTCGTACAGGTCGATACGCACCACCATGACTTCGACCTCGTAGGTGCGCACGATGGGCACACTGGCATAGCCCCCGTAACCATGGCGGTAGCCACCATAGCCGACACCACCGTAGGGGTACGGCCCGTAGTAGGGGTCGTAGGTGTCGTAGTCACGCACCTGGCGCAAGCGTTTTTCCAGGCGCATGTCGGCGCTGACCAACAAGTCGCCGGAGGCCCCTCGGGCGGGGCGCAGGCCATGCTGATCGAGTGCGCCGCTGACGGCATCGGCCAACTGCGCCGGGTCAGCATTGGCCGAGCCGCTGGGTAACTGGCCGTTGCGCCAGCTCCAGCTGCGGTAGTGCCCGTAATCACGGGCGGGCGCCGGGTAGGCACTGGCGTCGAAGGTGGTAGCGGCCTGTGCAGGGGCCGGTGGTAACGGGCGGCTGCTGGCCACATACGGGTTGCTGCCCTGGCAGCCAGCCAGGGCAATGGGCAGCAGGGCCAGGCACAACAGACGGTACGGCATGTATTCCTCCCGGCGGGGCGGGTTAGCGAGGGCGGCAGACCCAGTGCAGGTAACGGCCAAGGCCAGCGAAACCGGGGTGGCGGCGGTAGGCCAGCTCCATTTCCAGCAGGTCGAGCAGCTCGGCCTTACCCTGGAACTCCTTGGGCATGTAGTCGTGGAACACCCGCACGCCGCTTTCGCTTTCAACCTGCCACATAGGTTCAAGTTGCGCCTTGAGTTCGCGTGGATCAAGCGGTTTCTGTGGGGTCAGGCTCTGCTTTTCACCTTCCAGACGGTTGCTGCGCAACTTGCGGAAATGGCCCTTGAGCAGGTTGCGATAGACCAGTGCATCGCGGTTGTAGAAGGCCAGCGATAACCAGCCGTCGGGGGCGGTGAGCTGGTGCAGCACAGGCAGGATGCTCTCGGGTTCGGCCAGCCATTCGAGCACGGCGTGGCAGAGCACCAGGTCGTAGGGCTCGGTCAGTTGGCCAAGCAGTTCTTGCCAGGGCGCATGAATGAAGGTGGCCGGTTGGCCCGCTTCGGCAAAGCGCGCACGGGCGCCGTCGAGCATGGGGGCTGCGGGCTCGGCCAAGGTCAGCTGATGGCCGCGCTCGGCCAGCCACAAGGCCATGTGGCCCAACCCGGCGCCAATGTCGAGGATACGTAGCGGGCGGTCGGGCAGCGCCTCGGCCAGGTCAGCCTGCAGCACGGCCAGGCGGATCGCACCTTTGGCGCCGCCGTAGATCTTCTCGGCAAAGCGCGTGGCCAGCTCATCGAAGTGACGGTCGTTCATAGGGCGAAGCGCCTCTCGCTATCCGCCAGCTTGGCCCGCACCACCTGATCCATGTCCAGGCCCAGTTCGCTGCAGAGCAGCAACAGGTAGAGCACCACATCGCCGACCTCCTGGCCGGCGTGGGCCAGTTTGTCGGCGGGCAACTGGCGCGATTCGTCCTCGCTCAGCCACTGGAAAATTTCCACCAGTTCGGCCATTTCGACGCTGGCGGCCATGGCCAGGTTCTTTGGGCTGTGGAAGCCGCGCCAGTCGTTGTTGTCGCGGATCTGATGCAGGCGTTGGGTGAGTTCTTGCAGGTTCATCGGGGGTCTCCTAATGCTGCATAGCTTCTGCCCAGGCCCGATGCAAAGCAAGCGGCGCCTACAGCAGAGCCCAGCGCCCGACCATATGCAGCACACCTCCATGGCCATCCAGCCGCAACGTCCCCGAAGGGCCCGCCTCACTGGCACTGAGCACCACCTCCGAAGGCAACCTTACCGGCTTGCGAAAATCCACCTCGAAGGCATAGCCACTGTGCGGCAGGTGCCCGCGTAATGCGGCCAAGGCCATGGCCTTGGTCCACATGCCATGGGCAATGGACGTGGGAAAGCCGAACAACCGCGCACTGACTGCACTGAGGTGAATAGGGTTGTAATCCCCGCAAACCTTGGCATAACGCCGGCCGATATCACTGTCGGCGTACCAGCGGGTGGCCTCGGGCAAAGAACCAGGTTCGGCGTCAGTGGGCTCATCCACTTCGCCTTCCAGCTTCAACCCACGCACCAGCATACGGCTGGTTTCACGCCACAGCAGACCGATGCCGTCTTCAGCCTCGGTGACCAGGTCGAAGGTGCCACCTTTGGCATGGGGCTGCAGGTTGTGCGCATACACCGCAAAGCGCAGCCCTTCGATAGCGCCAAGCGGGCGCAGTACCTCAATGCGGTTGTGCAGGTGCACCAGGCCGAGTAGCGGGAAGGGGAAGTCATTTGCGGTCATCAACTGCAATTGCAGGGTAAACGCCATGACATGGGGATAAGCCGCCGGCAGGCGGCCATCATCGGGAAAGTGGCACAGCCTTCGATAGGCGTTCAGATTGCCCGGCTGAACCCGGATGAAACAGCGCAGGCCATCCTCCGGCAACTGCTCGCCGCTGATTGTGCGCTTGCTGGCTGCACGCAGATAAAGGCGGGCGCGGGCCGTTGGGCTGTGCAGGTCGTGCCACTGTCGGCTCATGCTCAAGCCCCCATCAATGCCTGGCCGCAAACGCGCAGCACCTGGCCGTTGACAGCCCCTGAGCCCGGCTGGCTGAGCCAGGCAATGGCTTCGGCGACATCTTGCGGGCGCCCGCCCTGGCCCAGTGAACTCAAGCGTCGCCCGGCCTCGCGCAGGCCCATGGGCATGGCTGTAGTCATATGGGTTTCGATAAAGCCGGGGGCCACTGCGTTGATGCTGCCACCGCGCTCGGCGAGCCGCGGCGCCCAGGCCTGGGCCAGGCCAATCAGCCCTGCCTTGCTGGCGGCATAGTTGGCCTGCCCACGGTTCCCGGCAATACCGCTGACCGATGCCAGCAGGGTGATGCGTGCGTTTTCCCCCAGCGCGCCGTTGTCATACAGCGCCTGGGTCAGCAACTGCGGGGCCTTGAGGTTGACGGCCAGCACTGCGTCCCAGTATTCCGGCGTCATGTTGGCCAGCGTCTTGTCGCGGGTGATACCTGCGTTGTGCACTACGATGTCGATGCCGTCGGGCAGGGCCGCAAGCAGTTGCGCTGCCGCGTCGCTGGCGCAGATATCCAGTGGCAGTGCCTTGCCGCCTAGGCGTGCCGCGAGGGCGTCGAGGTCTTGGCTGGCTTGGGGCACATCGAGCAGTAGCACCTCGGCGCCATCGCGGGCCAGGGTTTCAGCTATGGCAGCGCCGATACCGCGTGCGGCGCCGGTGATCAGAGCGCGGCGGCCCCCCAATGGGCGGGTCCAGTCCTCGACCTGACTGGCACAAGCCCCCATGCGCAATACCTGGCCCGAGATGAAGGCACTCTTGGGCGAGAGAAAGAAGCGCAGGGCGCCTTCCAGCTGGTTCTCGGCATCGGGGGCGACATACAACAATTGGGCGGTCGCGCCGTTGCGCAGCTCCTTGGCCAGCGAGCGGCTGAAGCCTTCGAGGGCGCGTTGAGCAACGCTGGCCAACGGGTTGTCGAGGCCTTCTGGTGCACGGCCAAGCACCAGTACATGGGCACACGGTGCCAGGCTGCGCAACAGCGGCTGGAAAAATTCGCGCAACTGCTTCAGTGCATCGCTGTCGGACAAATGACTGGCATCGAACACCACAGCCTTGATTTTCGGCCCCAGGCCGGCCACCCAGGCTTCAGCCTGCAGGTTGTCGGCATTGAAGCTGTAGACCTCGTCGGTCAGGCACGGGGCGATGGCTTCGACCTGGCTCGCCAGAGGCCCGCCACCCAATACCAGGGCGCCTTCCACCGGGCGCAGGCGGCCAGCTTGCCAGCGCTCCAGCGGCGCCGGACGTGGCAGGCCAAGGGCATCCACGAGGCGACGGCCGAGATTGGAGTTGGCAAAACCGAGGTAGCGATCGCTCATGGGTGGTCTCCTGAAAGGCAAGCTTGAAAGTGTGGACCAACTTTGTGGCAGGGTCGTTCGAATACGGTAAAAACACCTAGGCTGTACGGATCAAATTGTTTCAGGAGGAGCTAGCGCATGCGTTCATCTCGCCGGGTCGCGATCCTGGGCGGCAACCGAATCCCCTTCGCCCGCGCCAATGGCGCCTACGCCACGGCCAGCAACCAGGCGATGCTCACCGTCGCGCTCGAAGGGTTGGTCGAGCGCTATCGCCTGCATGGGCAGCGCCTGGGTGAGGTGGTGGCTGG
Organism: Pseudomonas sp. NBRC 111132; assembly: GCF_001320565.1. Classification (NCBI taxonomy): domain Bacteria; kingdom Pseudomonadati; phylum Pseudomonadota; class Gammaproteobacteria; order Pseudomonadales; family Pseudomonadaceae; genus Pseudomonas; species Pseudomonas sp. NBRC 111132. Next base: position 17,965 of record NZ_BCBI01000058.1, on the reverse strand, counting down.
CGCAGTGCTGAAGCACTCACGCGACATGAACCTGACCCGCGAATGTGTGCTGGGGTCGCGCCTGTCCCCGCAGACACCGGCCTATGACATCCAGCAAGCCTGCGGCACCGGGCTGGAGGCAGCGCTGCTGGTGGCCAACAAGATTGCCCTGGGGCAGATCGACTGCGGTATTGCCGGCGGTGTGGATACCACCTCCGATGCACCGATTGCCGTCAACGAAGGCCTGCGCCATATCCTGCTGCACGCCAACCGTGGCAAGAGCCTGGGCGAGCGGCTCAAGCCCTTCTTGAAACTGCGGCCTCATCACCTGAAGCCCGAGTTACCGCGCAACGGCGAACCGCGCACGGGGTTGTCGATGGGCGAGCATTGCGAGCGCATGGCCCAAGCCTGGCGCATTGGTCGCGCCGAGCAGGACGAGCTGGCGCTGCTCAGTCATCAGAAGCTGGCTGCGGCCTATGCCGAGGGTTGGCAGGACGACCTGCTAACGCCGTTTCTCTCGCTGACTCGGGACAACAACCTGCGCCCGGACCTTGGCCTTGAGCAGTTGGCCAGGCTTAAACCTGCCTTTGACCGCAGTGGGCAAGGCACCCTGACGGCGGGTAACTCCACGCCGTTGACCGATGGTGCTTCGCTGGTGCTGTTAGGCAGCGAGGCGTGGGCGCAGCAGCAAGGGTTGCCGGTGCTCGCCTATTTGGTCGATGGGGAAACCGCAGCGGTAGATTTCGTCACGGGCCGCGAAGGGTTATTGATGGCGCCGGTGTACGCGGTGCCACGCTTGCTGGCGCGCAATGGCCTGGCACTGCAGGACTTCGATTACTACGAAATCCACGAAGCCTTTGCTGCCCAGGTGCTGTGCACGCTGAAGGCCTGGGAGGATGTCGATTTTTGCTGCGAGCGGTTGGGGCTGGAGGCGCCGCTTGGGGCGATCGACCGCAGCAAGCTCAACGTCAAGGGCAGTTCGCTGGCGGCCGGGCATCCATTTGCGGCGACCGGGGGGCGGATATTGGCCAACCTGGCCAAGCTGCTGGCGACGGCGGGGAAGGGGCGTGGGCTGATTTCGATCTGTGCGGCAGGTGGGCAGGGGGTGACGGTAATCGTCGAGCGATGACACAGGTTGAACATCGAGACGATGCCAGCTGTTAGGCTTGTCTGGTCAGAACTACAAGAAACCGCCATGCCGATTATCGGACATCCCCGCGCTATTCCGGCGCTGGACCACCTGCCCAGGCCCCTCTACGCCCGTGCCGAAAGCCTTGGTGCCGGTTCCTGGACCACCCGCCACCAGCACGACTGGGTGCAGTTTTCCTACGCGATCAGCGGCGTACTCGGCGTGTACACGCGTGACGGCAGCTACTTTGCCCCGCCACAGTGGGGGGTGTGGATCCCTGCCGATGCCGAGCATGAAGTGGTCACTTCGATGCAAGCCGAGATGCGCAGCCTGTATGTGCGCCGCGATGCCTGCCCATGGGCGCCTGAGCAATGCCGGGTGCTTGAGGTGACACCACTGGCACGCGAACTGATCAAGCAGTTTTGCCTGTTGCCGGCGGATTACCCGGAGGGTGACAGTGCCGAGGCGCGCTTGGTGGCGGTGCTGCTCGACCAGTTGCGCACGTTGCCGGAAGTCGGTTTTTCACTGCCCTTGCCACGCCACCCTGGCTTGCTGGCGCTGTGCAATGGCTTAATCGCCGCGCCGGACCAGCCGCAGACCTTGCAGCAATGGGCGCGCGAGCTGGGGTGTTCGGAGAAGACGCTGATGCGGCTGTTCCAGCGGGAGACCGGGTTGAGCTTTCGCAATTGGCGGCAGCGCATGCGGTTGCTGTCTTCGCTGGCGCTACTGGAGGCGGGGGAGAATGTGACCGAGGCGGCGCTGGGGTGTGGGTATGACTCCACATCGGCCTACATTGCGGCGTTCAAGCAGTTGTTTGGGGCGACCCCGGGGGAGCTGAAACTTTAGTGCTCGGTTGCCGGTGCCGGTCTCTTCGCTGCATTAGCTGCGAAGAGGCCGGCACAGGCAATGCATCAGGTGCGGAACCTGCGCACCAGCGTGTCCAGTTCATTGGACAGCCCGGCCAGGCTCTCGGAGTCCTGACGCGCCGCCTGGGCCAGTTCGGCCACCAGTTGCGCATCGCCGTGAATCTGGCTGATGTGGCGGTTGATGTCCTCGGCCACCTGGTGCTGTTCTTCGGCCGCCGTGGCGATCTGCGTGTTCATGTCGCGGATCACGTCCACCGACTCACGGATCTGCCCGAAGCTGTCGCGGGCCAGGCCGATACGGCTCACCGACTGCTGCGAAACTTCCAGGCTGGCATGCATCTGTTCGGCCACTTCGGCAGTGCGGCTGGCCAGGTTGCCCAGCAAACCGTCGATTTCGGCGGTGGAGTCGGCAGTGCGCTTGGCCAGGGCCCGCACTTCGTCGGCCACCACGGCAAAGCCACGTCCCTGCTCACCGGCACGAGCTGCTTCGATGGCCGCGTTCAGGGCCAGCAGGTTGGTCTGTTCGGCAATGGAGCGGATGGTGCCGAGGATCGACTGGATGGCGTTGCTGTCACGCTCCAATTGCTGGATCGACTGCGCCGACTGCTCGATCTCGTGGCTCAGGCGGTCCACGCTGCTTACCGCGGCATCGATCTGTTGCTGGCCTTCGCGGGCTTGCTGCTGGCCGCTGTCGGCCGACTGCGCCGCCTGGCTGCAAGACCGCGCTACTTCGTTGGCGGTGGCGACCATCTCGTGGAAGGCAGTGGACACCATGTCCACGGCTTCGCGCTGACGGCCGGCGGCCTCGGCCATGTCGCTGGAGACGCGGGTCGAGCTGATGGAGGTGCTGAGGATCTTGCTGGCGGCAGCGCCGATGTGCTGGATCAGGCTGCGAATGGCGCCGAGGAATTGGTTGAACCAGCTGGCCAATTGCGCGGTTTCGTCGCGGCCGCGGATTTCCAGGTTGCGGGTCAGGTCGCCTTCACCTTGGGCAATGTCTTCCAGGCCATTGGTGACACTGTTGATCGGGCGCACGATCAGTTTGGCGAAGGCCGCACCGACCACGGCGAACAGCACGGCCAGCACCACGGCGATGACGCCGATCAGCCAGGTCAGGCGGGTGGTGGTCTGCATCACCTCGCTTTGTTCGATCAGGCCGATGAAGGTCCAGCCCAGTTGCTCGTCGGGGTAGACGTTGGCCATGTAGCGCACGCCATTGAGCTCGACCTCGACCAGGCCTTTGCCGGCCTTGGCCAGCTCGGCGTAACCGTCGCCAAAACTCGCCAGTTGCTTGAAGTTGTGGCCTGCATCGCGCGGGTCGACCATCACGTTGCCGTTGCTTTCCACCAGCATCAGGTAGCCACTTTCGCCCAGCTTGATCTGCTTGACGATCTCGGTCAGGCCCTTGAGGGAAACATCGATGTTGACCACGCCGCCGGGGTTGCCCAGCTGGTTGGCCACGGCGCGCACGGTGCTGACCAGCACCGCGTCGTCGGCGGCCCAGTAGTAAGCGCCGGTGCGCACGGTCTTGCCTGGGTTGGCCATGGCCAGTTGGTACCAGGGGCGGGTGCGTGGGTCGTAGTTGACGAACTTCTGCCCGGCCGGCCAGCCCGTGTAGCCGCCGTCATTCACGCCGTAGGACAGGTAGGCATAAGCGGGGTGCGAGTTGGCCAGGCGGGTCATGAATTCGAGGAGCTTGCTGGCCTGTTCGCCCAGTTCGTAGGACGGTGTGGCGCTCATGTACTTGTTCAGCTCGCTGCCCGTGGCAGCGACCATTGGCTGGGAAGCCAGGTACTCGACGTTCTGGTTGATGCCCTGGAAGAAGATGTTCATCGCGTTGCTGACCTGGCGGATTTCCCGGCTGCTACCGTCGAGGAATCCATCGCGGGCTTCGCCACGCAGGTTGAGGACCACCAGAGTGGCCACTAGGACGATGGGCAAGCCGGCGATGACCGCGAATGCCCAGGTCAGTTTCTGTTTGATGCTCATCGACGCTCCCGGAATTTTTTATTGTCGACCCACGAGGCAGGTAGCCAGTGCATCGGCAGCATCCGGGTTTTATGAAGCCAGAACCCCTGTATTTATTGGACAAAGTCGTGTTTGGTGACTATTCGGTCGCGTTTGGACGCTTTTGGCATACCAAACGCTTTTGATCGCTCAGTGACAGCAGTTGCCGGTAGCGCCATTGGCCAGGTCCTTGAGGATCGGGCAGTCCGGGCGGTCATCCCCTTGGCAGTGCGACACCAGCTCGCCAAGGGTATCGCGCAGGCTCACCAGCTCCTCGATGCGCCGGTTCAGTTCATCGATGTGCTGTATCGCCAGTGCCTTCACGTCGGCACTGGCACGCTGGCGGTCTTGCCACAGGGTCAGCAGCTTGCCGACCTCCTCAAGGGAAAAGCCCAGGTCGCGGGAGCGCTTGATGAAGGCCAGGCTGTGCAGGTCTTGCGCCTGGTACAAGCGGTAGCCGCTATCGCTGCGTGTGGCTGGTTTGAGCAGGCCGATGGACTCGTAGTAACGAATCATCTTGGTGCTGAGCCCGCTGCGGCGGGCGGCCTGGCCGATGTTCATGGCGCCTCCTGGGTGCTGCTACTGGTGGGTTTCCACGCCTTGAGCCACAGCGCGTTACTGACCACGCTGACGCTGGACAGGGCCATGGCGGCACCGGCCAGTACCGGGTTGAGGTAACCCAGCGCGGCCAGCGGGATGCCGATCAAGTTGTAGATGAAAGCCCAGAACAGGTTCTGGCGGATCTTCGCGTAGGTCTTGCGGCTGATTTCCAGCGCGGCGGGCACCAGGCGCGGGTCGCCACGCATCAGGGTGATGCCGGCGGCCTGCATGGCCACGTCGGTGCCGCCACCCATGGCGATGCCGATGTCGGCAGCGGCCAGCGCGGGTGCATCGTTGATGCCATCGCCGACCATGGCAACCACACCGTCGCGCTTGAGTGCCGTCACCGTCGCGGCCTTATCGGCCGGCAGCACTTCGGCATGCACATCGTCGATGCCCAGGGCATCGGCCACCACCTTGGCGCTGCCACGGTTGTCACCGGTCAGCAGGTGGCTGCTGATGTGCTGTGCATGCAGGGTGTCGATGGCTTGCGCGGCGCCGGGCTTGAGGCTGTCACCAAAGGCGAACAGGCCCAGCACGCGCGGTTGCCTGCCGCGTTCGATCAGCCATGACAGGGTGCGCCCTTCGGCTTCCCAGGCCTGGGCCTTGGAGGCCAGCTCACCAGGCTGCAGAGCGCTCTCGTCTAGCAGGCGGCGGTTGCCCAGCGCCAGCTCACGGCCCTCGACACGCCCGGCAATGCCGCGCCCGGTCAGCGATTGGCTGTCGGCAACCTCGGGCACGTCCAGCCCCTGTTCGGCGCACGCCTGCAGTACCGCCTTGGCCAGCGGGTGTTCACTGCCGCGCTGCAGGGCGCCGGCCAGGCGGTGCAGCTCGGTACTGCTGCCGTCCTGTGCCTGACTGTGAACCACCCGCGGGCTGCCGGAGGTAAGGGTGCCGGTCTTGTCGAAGACCACGCGGTTGACCGCATGGGCCCGCTCCAGGGCTTCGGCATCCTTGATCAAGATGCCATGGCGGGCGGCGACCCCGGTGCCAGCCATGATCGCTGCGGGCGTGGCCAGGCCGAGGGCGCAGGGGCAGGCGATGACCAGCACGGCAACGGCGTTGATCAGCGCGGTTTCCAGTGGTGCACCGGCCAGCCACCAGCCGATCAGGGTGATCAGCGCCAGCACCAGTACAGCCGGGACGAATACCTGGCTGACCCGGTCGACCAGCTTCTGGATTGGCGCTTTGGCGGCCTGGGCGTCTTCCACCAGGCGGATGATGCGTGCCAGCACGGTCTCGGTGCCCAGTGCCTGGGTACGGACCAGCAACCGGCCTTCGCCGTTGATAGCGCCACCGGTGACGCTGTCGCCGGGTTGCTTGGGCACTGGCAGGCTCTCGCCGCTGATCAGGGCCTCATCGGCGTGGCTGCTGCCATCTTCGACCACGCCATCGACCGGGAAACGCTCGCCGGGCTTTACCAGGACCAGGTCGCCCAGGCGCAACTGGGCGATTGCCACGTCCTCCTCCTGGCCATCGACCACGCGCACGGCGCGTTCCGGGCGCAAGGCTTCGAGGGCGCGGATGGCGCTGGCGGTTTGGCGCTTGGCGCGGCTTTCCAGGTACTTGCCCAGCAATACCAGGGCAATCACCACGGCGGAGGCTTCGAAGTACAGGTGCGGGGCCATGCCGGCGGGGGCCTGCGCCCATTGATACAGGCTAAGGCCATAGCCGGCACTGGTGCCCAGGGCCACCAGCAGGTCCATGTTGCCGGCACCGGCGCGCACGGCCTTCCAGGCGGCTACGTAGAAGCGTGCCCCAAGAATGAATTGCACCGGCGTGGCCAGCAGGAATTGCGCCCAGGCAGGCAGCATCCAGTGCAGGCCGAACGGTTGTACCAGCATTGGCAATACCAGCGGCAGGGCCAACAGCAAGGCTGCGCCGACCGCCAGGCGCTCGTTGCGCAGGCGGTGCTGGGCAGCGCTTTGCTCGTCCCTGGCAGATTGCGGCAGGCTGGCGCTGTAGCCGGCCTTTTGTACGGCGTCGATCAGCAGGTTGTCATCGAGGGCTGTGAGCACTTCGAGGTGCGCGCGTTCGCTGGCCAGGTTCACGCTGACCTGCTCGACGCCGGGCAATTTGCCGAGGGCGCGCTCTACACGGCCGACACAGCTGGCGCAGGTCATGCCGCCGATCTGCAGTTCGAGAGTGCGGGTGGGCACGCCGTAACCGGCTTCGCGCACGGCGTCGACCAACGCCGGCAGGCTGTCGGCCGGGGCCAGAACCCGGGCTTTTTCAGTGGTGAGGTTTACGCTGACCTGTTCAGCGCCTGTGACCTTGCGCAGGGCGCGTTCGACCCGGCCAGCACAGCTGGCACAGGTCATGCCGGTGATCGGCAGGTCGTAAGTGGTGGATGCGGGCATGGCTCTCCTCCTTGGACTGGCCTCCAGCATCAACCTTGCCACGCGGGCAAGGTCAATAGCCCAGATCGGCTCGCTTCAACTCCAGCCCATATTGCCCCATGGCGATGCGGTATTTGTTGATCTGGCCCGCCTGCAGGTTCAAACGCGTGCTGCGCTGGTCTTCGATGCCTGCGGCGCAACCCGGCATTTGCCCGGGTAGCAGGCGCAGGCGCACATCCACAGGGCCCGGCGGCAGGTTGAACGAGGTGGACTGCTCCTGAAATACGCGCCCGGAAAGCTGGTCGTTGAGGTACACGCCGATTTCGCAGCTGGTAGCTACCTCCAGCCGCTCCCGGGAAATGATCAGTACGCTGTAGGCCGAGTTGCCCTCGGCGCTGGCCGGTGGCACCACAGCCAGCGCGCCCAGTAGCCCGACGACGCCCAATGCTGCCCTGAACATGAAAAATCTCCTGCTTGCTTGATCGTCAAAGGCGCAGCTTGGCCGACGCGGGCGCGGATTTCCACCCCGGCTGTTGCAGGCGGGGCTTGACCTTGCCCTGATGGCAAGCTTGAGACTCGTGGAAAACCTGAAGGAGGTAACCCATGCAAGTGTTCAATGTACAAGGCATGACCTGCGGCCATTGCGTGAAAGCCGTGACCCGCGCGGTGCAGGAGCAGGATGCGGCGGCCAAGGTCGAGATCGACCTGGCGGCGAAACAGGTACGGGTGCAGAGTGAGCTGGCGCAGGAGCAGATCCTCACTGCCATTCGGGATGAAGGTTATCAGGCCGAACTTGCCTGAAGACTTGGCAGTGCCCTCCACAGGGGCACTGTGTTGCAAATGTTTTCAGACTGATGGGGTCCACAGCAGGTAGAATCATGCACTTGCTTAGCCTGCTATGGATTCCTGATGAACCTGCGAATGGTGCTCATCCTGGGCGCACTCAGTGCGTTTGGGCCTTTGGCGATCGACTTCTACCTGCCCGCCTTCCCGGCCATGGCGCAAGCGTTCGCTACCGATGAAAAACACGTCCAGGCCACGTTGGCTGCCTACTTCCTCGGCCTGTCCATCGGCCAGTTGGCCTATGGGCCAGTTGCCGACCGCTTTGGCCGACGCCTACCGTTGATGTTCGGCGTGACCCTGTTCACCCTGGCGTCACTGGCTTGTGCCTATGCCCCCAACCTCGACACATTGGTACTGGCGCGTTTCGTCCAGGCACTGGGCGGTTGTGCCGGCATGGTGCTGTCGCGGGCCATCGTCAGCGACAAGTGCGACCCGGTAGCCTCAGCGAAAGTGTTCTCGCAGCTGATGCTGGTCATGGGCCTGGCGCCGATCCTGGCGCCGATGCTGGGTGGGGTGCTGGTGAACCTGGCCGGCTGGCAGTCGATTTTCCTCGCGCTGAGCCTGTTCAGTGCCGGCTGCCTGCTGGCGGTCAGCCTGGGCCTGCCTGAAAGCCTGCCTGAGCATATACCCCGCCAGCCGCTGTCTGGCGCCTTGCGCCAGTACCTGCGTTTGCTCGCTGACCGGGCTTTCCTCGGCCATGCGTTGACCGGCGGTATCGCTATTGCCGGCATGTTTGCCTATATCGCCGGTTCGCCCTTCGTATTCATCAAGCTGTATGGGGTGCCCGCCGAGCATTACGGCTGGTTGTTCGGTACCAATGCTGCGGGCTTTATTCTGGTGGCACAGGTGAACGCCCGCTTGCTGGCCAGGCGCGGGCCAGCCTTCCTGCTGGCCCGCGCGGTTTGGCTGTACCTGGTTGCGGGCCTGGTGCTGCTGGGCGTGGCGGCATTGCGACCCGCGCAGTTGTGGCCGCTGCTGATACCGCTGTTCATCTGTATCGCCAGCCTTGGTTGCATCATTCCCAATGCTTCCGCCTGCGCCATGAGCGGGCAGGGTGCGCGGGCCGGCAGTGCCTCGGCACTGATGGGCTGCGTGCAGTTCAGCGTTGCCGCAGGTGCGGCGGCGCTGGTCGGGCTGCTGCATGATGGCAGTGCAGTGCCGATGGCAATGGTGATCAGCCTGTGCGGGGCGCTTGTGGTCAGTGTCGCGCTGTTGACCCGACGTTTGCAGGCCAAGGTTCCCGCATGAGCGGGTGAGGTGCCTGCAGACGGGTTTCCAGCGTAGCGACGAAGGCGCGCGCCTCGGCCTCGCTACGGAAACTGACCACATGCTGATCGAGCTGGACTTGCCAGGGGCAGGCGGGGTTTCGGCTCGACGCACTTACGACAATTTTCATCGCGGCATACCTCCAGGAAGGGGAGCCGCTCAAGTGTAGCGCTGGCCCACCAGCCTGCCATGGCACTGCTTCAGCGTCCTGACTGACGGTAAGTGCGTACATTTTCCAGACGGTGTTTCCTGCTTTGGGCGCAAAGCCTGCAATTCCCCAGAACTTTCGCTTTGTTGCGCGCTAATTTTTGAAGGTTGCTGTGGGCCGCATCTGAAATTGCTGCAAGTCTATTTTTATCAGAATGTTTCAGTGCTTCTGTATGGGTGTACCTGGGCCTTGTTTGGCTGGGTTCGAGCCGTTTTCCAAAGCTGCCTCGCTGAGTGCCAAGGGTAGGCATACCCAATGGTTTTCGCCTTGGGTAGGTCGGCGCGTGGTCGTCTGAACGGTGTTTTCTGCGGCTTATACTGGCGAACCAGGCCAGTGCCAGCGAGACGCGCTTCCCTGCCAGGGTTGGCAATCGCATCCACACAGTGAACTTGCAGGGAGTTACAGGGACATGAACGCAGCCAGCAGTATCAGCCAAATCGCCAGCCTGATGGCCGACCCCAAGCGCAGTGCCATGTTGTGGGCATTGATCGATGGCACGCCACGGTTGGCCAATGAACTCGCGATAATGACCGGCCTGACTTCGTCGTCGGCCTGCGCGCACCTCTCGTTGCTGTCGTCGGCCGGTTTGCTCAAGCATGAAGCCAGGGGCCGTAAACGCTACTTCTGCCTGGCAACCCCTCAGGTCGGGGCGGCGGTTGAGGCCTTGGCCAGCGTACAGCTGGAAAGCGTACGGGGAGAGCGTGCCAAGGCGCCGGTATCATCGCTGCCCATGTCGATGCGCCGGGCACGCCGATGTGGCGACCACCTGGGCGGGGCGTTGGCCAGTGAGTTGTATGATCGCCTGGTGGTGGCCGGCTGGCTGGACGGCTGCGGTCGACAGTTGATGGTCAGTGACGAGGGGCGGGCGCAGTTGGCGTTGGTCGGGGTCTACATCGATGCTCTGGCGCCACACCAGCAACGAGGTTGCGTGATCTGCCGCTGCACCGAGTGGGATGACCAGGGCCCGCACCTTGGGGGCGTGCTGGGCCAGGCCTTGTTCAGGTTGTTTTTGCAATCTGGCTGGATACGTGAGGCCGAGGACACGCGGGCTTTGCATATTTCGGCGCTGGGCGTCCAGCAGATCAATCGCATTGCCCGCGTGGCGACGTTGCAGGTCGGTTGAGCGCAACGTCGTCATGCGACTCAGATCAAACGTGCGTCAAGGCTGTTCTGCGCCAGGCGACGGGCTTGGTCTTCGGTCATGCCCAGGTGGGTGTGCAGGGCGTGGAAGTTTTCCGTGACATAGCCGCCGAAGTAGGCCGGGTCGTCCGAGTTGACGGTGACTTTCACGCCACGCTCGAGCATGTCCAGGATGTTGTGCTGGCTCATGTGATCGAACACGCACAGCTTTGTGTTGGACAGCGGGCACACGGTGAGCGGGATCTGTTCTTCGATGATGCGCTGCATCAGGCGCTCGTCCTCGATGGCGCGCACGCCATGGTCGATACGCTTGATCTTCAGCAGGTCGAGGGCTTCCCAAATGTACTCGGGCGGGCCTTCTTCTCCCGCATGGGCAACGGCGACGAAGCCTTCGCTGCGGGCGCGGTCGAACACACGCTGGAACTTGCGTGGCGGGTGGCCCATCTCCGAGCTGTCCAGGCCTACAGCAATGAACGCATCGCGGAACGGCAAGGCCTGGTCGAGGGTCTTGTGCGCCTCATCCTCGCTGAGGTGGCGCAGGAAGCTGAGGATCAGGCCACTGCTGATGCCCAACTGCTCGCGGCCGTCCTTGAGCGCCTGGCTGATACCGTTGAGCACCACTTCGAAGGCGATACCGCGGTCAGTGTGGGTCTGCGGGTCGAAGAACGGTTCGGTGTGAACCACGTTCTGAGCCTTGCAACGTTGCAGGTAGGCCCAGGTCAGGTCGTAGAAGTCCTGCTCGGTACGCAGCACATCGGCGCCCTGGTAATACAGGTCGAGGAACTCTTGCAGGTTGTTGAAGGCGTAGGCGCCGCGCAAGGTTTCCACATCGTTCCAGGGCAGGGCGATCTTGTTGCGCTCGGCCAGGGCGAACAGCAGCTCGGGCTCCAGCGAGCCCTCCAGGTGCAGGTGCAGCTCGGCCTTGGGCAGGGCGTTCAACCAGTCATACATAAAAAGGGGTCTCAATCAGGTACGGTTGCCGCCATTCTACAGGCACCGGCCAGGCAATGCGCCCGGCCGGCCCGCGACCGGGTGAATCACCAGACCAAGGGTTCGCCTTTGTAGTTGATGAAGCGCAGGCCGCCGTTGCCACTTTGCGCCTTGATCTGTTCGAGCATGCCACGGGTGCTGGTGAGCACATCGATTTCGGCGTTTTCGCCGCCCATGTCGGTTTTCACCCAGCCCGGGTGCATGGCCAGTACGCACAGGTCGGGGCGCTGCTGCTCGACAACAAAGCTGTTGATCATCGAGTTCAGTGCTGCCTTGCTGGCTTTGTACAGGCAGATTTCACCGCCGTCGGGTATGGTCACGCTGCCCAGAATAGAGCTCATGAACGCCAGAACACCGCTGCCCTCGCGTACCTGGCCTACCAGCCGGCGTGCCACGCGGATCGGCGCCACGGCGTTGGTCATGAACAGGTCGCCGATGTCTTTGGTCTGTACCGTCTCCAAGTCTTGCGGCAACGGGCCCATGACACCTGCGTTGATGAACACCAGGTCGAATGCCTGGCCTTGAAGGCGTAGCTTCAGGCCGTCGAGCTGGGCAGTGTCGTTCATCTCCAGCTGCTCGATGTGCACGCCGGGCACGTCCGCCAGGGCACCTGGCTGCTGCGGGTTGCGGACGGTGGCGGTGATGTTCCAGCCGTCTTCGTGCAGGCGTTGTACCAGGCCCAGGCCAAGCCCCCGCGAGGCGCCGATGATAAGTGCGTTTTTTGCGTTAGCCATGTGAGCGCGCTCCGTTGGTCGGTGGCAAAGAAAGGTATTGAGGATAATGCACAGCGGCAGTCGCTGCCTGCCTATGGCTGTATAAAAAACGATCAACTATGCCTGGGCCTTGCCTGGCCGGGCGCCTGGCCTGTTAGCGCACGGGTTATCCACAGGCTGGTCCACAGTTATTGTGTGCAAGCTGAGGCTTTCGCGCGCTGGCCCGCCAGGCCTTGCATTGAGGATAACTCGAGCGCTTTCAGCAATTTGCGGCTGTCATCAAATAGTGATCAATTTATGATCAAAACGCTGCAGGCCTTGAAAATAGCTGGCTGCAAATGAGTGCCCCAAGGTTATCCACAGGCAGGCCCACAGGTGTTGTGGGCAATGTTCAGCGCGCTTCGAGCAAAATGCGCCCGCGGCTCAGATCGGCCAGTTGCTGCTGCAATGGCGCCAGGTGGGCGTCACCCAGGGCAATCAACAGATCCACGCCATTGGCGGTGAACTGTTCATCCAGGACCAGGCCGTCAACCTCTGCCAGGCGCAGCTTCACCAGCGCAAGTTCGCTGAAACTGCAGCTGCAGGTGAATTCGCTGCGCTGTACCAGCAGGCGTTTGGGTGCTTGTTGCAGGCACTTGTTGGCGCCGCCGCCATAGGCCCTTGCCAGTCCGCCTGTACCCAGCTGGATACCGCCGTACCAGCGGATCACCAGAACCACCACCTGGTCGCAATCCTGCGCTTCGATGGCCGCCAGGATCGGCCGCCCTGCGGTCCCGCCGGGCTCGCCGTCATCGCTGCTGCGGTACTGCGCGCCGAGTTTCCAGGCCCAGCAGTTGTGGGTGGCGGCAAGGTCGCTGTGGCGTTCGATGAAACTCATCGCTTCGGCGGCACTGCTGATTGGCCCGGCGAGGGTGATGAAGCGGCTTTTGCGGATTTCCTCGCGGTACTCGCAGAGGTCGAGCAGGGTCGAAGGCATAAAAAGTAGTCAGGCAGCCGGCTTGATGCCGCAGCCCTTCAGAATGATGTGGATAAGGTTGTTGCTCGCGTCTTCCATGTCCTGCTTGGTCAGGCGGCTGCGGCCGGTCACCTGGCAGATCTGGGTGGCGAAGTCGGCGTAATGCTGGGTGCTGCCCCAGAGCAGGAAGATCAGGTGCACCGGGTCGACAGGGTCCATCTTGCCGGCTTCGATCCAGGCCTGGAACACTGCAGCCCGGCCGCGGAACCATTCGCGGTAGTCGGCACTGAAGTATTCGGTCAGGCAGGTGCCACCGCTGATCACTTCCATGGCGAAAATCCGCGAGGCTTGCGGGTTGCGCCGAGAGAACTCCATCTTGGTGCGGATGTACTGACTCAGGGCTTCGCCGGGGTCATCCTCGACGCTCAAGGCGTTGAACGTGCTGTCCCACAACTCGATGATGTTGCTGAGCACGGCAATGTACAGGCCCAGCTTGTTGGTGAAGTAGTAGTGCAGGTTGGCCTTGGGCAACCCTGCCTTGAGCGCGATGGTGTTCATGCTGGTGCCCTTGAAACCATGGCGGGCGAATTCGTCTTCGGCGGCCTGGATAATGGCCTGTTCGTTCTTCTGGCGGATGCGGCCTGCGGGCTTGCCCGAGGCGGAGAGGCGATGCGCAGGGACTTCTAGGGTCATGGACGATTCCGTACGGGGCAATGGCTGCGGCTGTCGGACAAGATTACCTGCCTGTGCCGAAGTGACAAGCGTTTGCGGCACAGACTGGCATCAACGTGTCGCAGCCAGGCTTTCGAGGAAGCTTTCCAGCACCAGGTTGGGGCGCCGGCCTTTGCGGGTAACCCAGCTCAGGCTCAGGTCGTAGAAGCGCTGCCGGGGCTTGAGCGCACGCAAACGGCCCTGTTGTACCCAGAACGTGGCGTAGTGGTCGGGCAGGTAGCCGATGTAGCGCCCGGTCAGGATCAGAAACGCCATGCCCTCGCGGTCCGAAGCGCTGGCCGTGCAATTCAGCGCCTGGTAATGCGCCTGAATTTCGGCAGGCAGGCGGAAGGTGGGGGTGATGGCTTCCTGGCTATTGAGGCGCTCGTCGTCGATTTGCTGGTCATCGGCATAGAACAACGGATGGCCAACCGCGCAGTACAGCAGCGAGCGTTCGCTGTACAACGGCTGGTACTCCAAGCCCGACAACGGGCTGGTCTGCGGCACTACGCCCACGTGCAGGCTGCCGTCGAGCACGCCGTGCTCGACCTGGCTGGGGGCGATCATGCGGATCTGGATGCGTACATCCGGGCCACGATCCTTGAGCTCGGCCAGGGCATGGGTGATGCGCATATGTGGCAGCGTCACCAGGTTGTCGGTCAGGCCAATGTTCAGTTCGCCACGCAAATGCTGGTGCAGGCCGTTGACCTCGGTGCGGAAGCTCTCCAGAGCACTGAGCAGCTGCAGTGCCGAGTGGTAGACCTCGCGGCCTTCCTCGGTCAGCGAGAAACCGGCGCGACCACGCTGGCACAGACGCAGGCCGAGGCGTTGTTCGAGGTCGTTCATCTGCTGGCTGATGGCCGAGCGGCCAATGCCCAGTACGTTTTCGGCGGCTGAGAAGCCACCGCACTCGACGACGCTGCGGTAGATCTTCAGCAAGCGGATGTCGAAATCGCTGACTTGAGCGAGTGGATCGGGGCGTCGGCTCATTAGTTTAGTAACGACCTGTCTGAAGATTAGAAATGTAGGCTTTTTCCGACTTTATCGCCGTGCCAATTTAGCTGCAACAACATCCATCGTTGCCTAATCGTCTTTCGAGGAACCGCCGATGAACATGCCCGAAACCGCCCCTGCCGGTATCGCCAGCCAGCTCAAGCTGGATGCCCACTGGATGCCCTACACCGCCAACCGCAATTTCCAGCGCGACCCACGCCTGATCGTGGCGGCCGAAGGCAACTACCTGGTCGATGACCAGGGGCGCAAGATCTTTGACGCCCTGTCTGGCCTGTGGACCTGCGGCGCCGGGCACACCCGCAAGGAAATCACCGAAGCGGTGACTCGCCAGCTGGGTACGCTGGACTATTCCCCCGCGTTTCAGTTTGGCCACCCGCTGTCGTTCCAGCTGGCGGAAAAGATCGCCGAGCTGGTGCCGGGCAATCTGAATCATGTCTTCTATACCAACTCCGGTTCCGAATGCGCTGACACCGCGCTGAAGATGGTACGTGCCTACTGGCGCCTGAAAGGCCAGGCGACCAAGACCAAGATCATCGGCCGTGCTCGTGGCTACCACGGGGTGAACATCGCCGGTACCAGCCTGGGGGGTGTCAACGGCAACCGCAAGATGTTTGGCCAACTGCTGGATGTCGATCACCTGCCTCACACCGTGTTGCCGGTGAACGCCTTCTCCAAAGGCATGCCAGAAGAGGGCGGTATTGCCCTGGCTGACGAAATGCTCAAGCTGATCGAACTGCACGATGCCTCCAACATTGCTGCGGTCATTGTCGAGCCGCTGGCAGGTTCGGCCGGTGTGCTGCCACCGCCGAAGGGTTACCTGAAACGCCTGCGTGAAATCTGCACCCAGCACAACATCCTGCTGATCTTCGACGAAGTGATCACCGGCTTCGGCCGCATGGGCGCGATGACCGGCTCGGAAGCCTTCGGCGTTACCCCGGACCTGATGTGCATCGCCAAACAGGTGACCAACGGCGCCATCCCGATGGGCGCGGTAATCGCCAGCAGCGAGATCTACCAGACCTTCATGGACCAGCCGACGCCGGAATATGCCGTGGAATTCCCGCACGGCTACACCTACTCGGCGCACCCGGTAGCCTGTGCCGCCGGTATCGCCGCGCTGGACCTGCTGCAGAAAGAAAACCTGGTGCAGTCCGCTGCCGAGCTGGCGCCGCACTTCGAGAAGTTGCTGCACGGCGTAAAGGGCACCAAGAACGTCATCGATATCCGTAACTACGGCTTGGCCGGCGCCATCCAGATCGCCGCCCGTGACGGTGATGCCATCGTCCGCCCATACGAAGTGGCGATGAAGTTGTGGAAGGCAGGCTTCTATGTACGCTTCGGGGGCGACACTCTGCAGTTCGGCCCAACGTTCAACACCACGCCGCAAGAACTGGATCGCCTGTTCGACGCCGTCGGCGAAAACCTGAACCTGATCGACTGATCTTTCCGATTTCGATGTCAGGCGCGTGCAAGTATCGCGCGCCTGTCTCTACCTTCTTTATCTGGAGTTTTGCATGAGCATTGTTCAGCACCTGATCCATGGCGAGCTGGTTTCCAAGGGAGAACGCACCGCTGATGTCTTCAACCCGTCCACCGGCCAGGCTGTTCGCAAGGTCGAGCTGGCCAGCCGCGCGACCGTGCAGGAAGCGATCGACTCCGCCAAGGCGGCCTTCCCGGCCTGGCGCAACACCCCGCCGGCCAAGCGCGCCCAGGTGATGTTCCGCTTCAAGCAATTGCTGGAGCAGAACGAAGCCAAGATTTCGCAGATGATCAGCGAAGAGCATGGCAAGACCCTGGAAGACGCAGCTGGCGAGCTGAAGCGCGGCATCGAGAACGTCGAGTTCGCCTGTGCAGCGCCAGAGGTTTTGAAGGGCGAGTACAGCCGCAACGTCGGCCCGAATATCGATGCCTGGTCCGACTTCCAGCCGCTGGGTGTGGTTGCTGGCATTACCCCGTTCAACTTCCCGGCCATGGTGCCTCTGTGGATGTACCCGCTGGCCATTGCTTGCGGTAACGCGTTCATCCTCAAACCTTCCGAGCGTGACCCAAGCTCGACCTTGTACATTGCCCAACTGCTGCTGGAAGCCGGCCTGCCGAAGGGCATCCTCAACGTGGTGCACGGTGACAAGGAAGCGGTGGATGCGCTAATCGAAGCGCCAGAAGTAAAAGCGCTGAGCTTCGTTGGTTCAACCCCGATCGCCGAGTACATCTATGCCGAAGGCACCAAGCGTGGCAAGCGCGTGCAAGCCTTGGGTGGCGCGAAGAACCACGCCGTGCTGATGCCGGATGCCGACCTGGACAATGCTGTAAGCGCACTGATGGGCGCGGCCTACGGTTCGTGTGGCGAGCGTTGCATGGCTATTTCGGTTGCGGTGTGCGTGGGCGACCAGGTAGCCGATGCCCTGATTGCCAAGCTGGAACCGCAGATCAAGGCGCTGAAGATTGGTGCCGGCACCTCGTGCGGCCTGGACATGGGCCCGCTGGTGACTGCTGCTGCCCGTGACAAGGTAGTGGGTTACATCGATGACGGGGTTGCTGCTGGTGCCAAGCTGGTGGTGGATGGCCGTGGCTTGCGTGTGGCCGGTAATGAAGATGGCTACTTCGTGGGGGGTACTTTGTTCGACAAGGTGACCCCGCAGATGCGCATCTATAAAGAAGAGATCTTCGGCCCGGTGCTGTGCGTGGTGCGTGTGAACAGCCTGGAGCAGGCCATGCAACTGATCAATGATCACGAGTATGGCAACGGTACCTGCATCTTCACCCGTGACGGTGAAGCGGCGCGCCTGTTCTGCGACGAGATCGAAGTGGGCATGGTGGGTGTGAACGTGCCGCTGCCGGTGCCGGTGGCTTATCACAGCTTTGGTGGCTGGAAGCGTTCGCTGTTCGGTGACCTGCATGCCTATGGCCCTGACGGGGTGCGCTTCTATACGCGTCGCAAGGCGATTACCCAGCGTTGGCCGCAGCGTGCCAGCCATGAAGCGTCGCAGTTTGCATTCCCTAGCCTTTAAGGCCGGTGACTAAAGCGGGGAGGCCGGTAGGCCTCCCCGCTTTGTTTTTCAGCGAGATGAAGGTTTATTGAAATTAAAGGTTGACGGGGTTTCGAATCCCCTTATAATGCGCCCCACTTCCAGCGACATCGGAACGACAAACTCCTTGAGATTCAATGAGTTAAGTAGTTAAGGTGGTGTTGGGAGGGCTACGATCG
>NZ_BCBI01000057.1:0-41551 GCF_001320565.1 Pseudomonas sp. NBRC 111132 | reverse complement strand
GCGGGGGTATTCGGCTCGTTGCTGTTCAGCCGCTACAGCGACCGTTTCCCCCATGGCTTCCTGGTAGGCTCGATCGGCTTGCTCGCCGCGTGCCTGTTGCTGTTGCTGCCGCTCTCGGGCAACTTCTACGCGTTCGCGGCGCTGAGCATGTTCTGGGGTGTGGCGATCCTCAGCTTCAGCCTGTCGCTGCAGTCCAAGACGCTGAAGCTGGCGTCGGATGCCACCGATGTGGCCATGGCGCTGTTCTCGGGTATCTACAACATCGGCATTGGTGGTGGTGCGCTGCTGGGCAGTATTGTCAGCAGCCAGATGGACGTGGCGAATATTGGCCTGGTGGGCGGTAGCGTGGCGGTGGTCGGGCTGGTGCTGGCCGTTGCCAGCACTCGGCGCTTCCGCGAGGCGCTGACACGCTGACCCCCAGGCCAGCGCTCCCACATGTCCCGCCCAGGCCTGTGGGAGAGCGCTCAAGCCAGGACGGCAGCCCATGCAGAGATCAATAGCGCCCCCGCCAACACCTGGTTGAACACCTGTAGCCGCCGTGGCGCCTGCAACCACCGGGCGCTACCCACCCCCAGCATCGCCCACGCCGCCATGCACGGCAGGGCGATCAGCAAAAACACCAGCGCCAGCAGCCACACCGGCAACGACGGTGCGGCAAAGACCCCGACCACCGCCACGGCCATCAACCAAACCTTGGGGTTCACCACCTGCAACGAGGCAGCGCTGAGCGCACTGAAGCCTTGTGCTGTGGCCGTCTGCAGCGGGGCGGCGGCACTGCGCAGCATCTTCCACGCCAGCCAGCTCAGCCACAGCACTCCGGCCCAGCTCATCAGCTGTTGGGCCAATGGGTGACGCAGCAACAGCTCGCCCAGCCCCAGACCAACCAGTAGCACGATCGCGGCCGCCGCACCGCAGGCTGCCACGATCGGCGCTAGGCTTGCGCGCAGGCCCACGCGCGCGCCATGAGCCAGGATCAACAAGTTGGTCGGCCCCGGGCTGATGCTGGACACCAGGGCAAAGAGGAAGAAGGGCAGCAACGACTGCGACATGGTTCAAGGCTCCGTGAAATCGAAGCACCATGCTCGCCGCCCGCCGGCATTCAGTCTGGAAGGTTTGAGCAGCGCCTGCGGTAGTCGGCGGGGGTTAGCCGATAGGCGCGGCGGAACCAGCGGCCCAAGTGGCTCTGGTCGGCAAAGCCCAACGCCACTGCCACTTCGGCAGGGGTCTGGCCTTGGGCGAGCAGGCGCCGCGCCCGTGCCAGGCGCAGCTGGATCAGGTAGGCATGCGGTGCAATGCCGAACGCGGCCTTGAACGCACGGGTCAGGCGAAAGCGGTCGATGCCGCAGGCGTGGGCCAAGTCTTCCAGGCCGATGTCACGCTCCAGGTTGGCGTGCAGGTAGTCCCGTGCGCGCTGTGCCGTCAGCGGCAGGCGCGGGTCGGGGTTGATGCGCCGGCGCCAGTGCAGGTGGCGGGTCAGGCAGGCCAGCAGGTCGTCCATGGCCGTTTGCCGGACGATGCGCAAGTCCTGCGTGTGCACGGCCTGGAAGGCGAGGGCGGTGGCCTGGGCCAGGCGTTCGTCATGGCACAGGGTATCGGCAAAACTGGGCAGGCTGTCGTCCGGTGCGTGCTCGAACAGCGCCCGCAGCTGTTGGTCGAGCCAAGCGGGCTCCAGGTACAGCGTTGAATAGGTGAAGCCTTCATCGGTAGGCGCCAGCCCATCGTGGATGTCGCCAGGCTCGAGCAGAAATACCTGCCCCGGCGTGCTGCGGTGGCGCACCCGGCGGCAGTTGAACTGCTGCACACCCTGTTCGGTGACGCCGACCAGGAAGCTGTCGTGCCAGTGCGGGTCGTAGGCATGCCCGACGAAATGCGCACGGACCGACTCGATGCCGGTGTCGGCGTCTTGCTTGAGGTCGATCCAGTTGCTCATGAACATGTGCCGTCGGGGTAAATGGCTACCTTAGCGCAACGCCCCGGCTCAGTCTGGAACGATTGTGCAGCCGTTGGTCAGGGCACGGTTGCGCAGGGCCTCGAAGCGCTCGCGCAGCCACAGGTGCAGTTGCGAAACCGCAGGTGTGAGCTGCTTGCGATGCGGGCAGACCAAGGTGACCGGGGTGGGCTCGCCGAGCATTTCGGGCAGCACGATTTCCAGTTCACCGGCCGCGATGTTGGCGCTGACATCCAGCCACGACTTATAGACGATGCCTTCGCCTTGAATGGCCAGGCGTCGGATGACATCGGCATCGTCGCTGACCAGCGGCCCACGCACCTGCACGGTGCGGTTGCCCAACCGCCATTTGTCGTACACCCGGTTGTGTTGCATGTACAACAGGCAGGCGTGCTGCTGCAGCGCGTCGGGGGTGAGCGGGCGGCCGTGGCGGGCCAGGTAGGCGGGCGAGGCGACCAGCACTCTGCGATTCCAGTCGGCCAATGGCAGGGCGATGTAGTTGGCATCCTGGTTGAGGCCATAGCGGATGGCCACATCCACCGGGTCGCGGTTAAGGTCGGCAATCTGGTCAGACAGGAAGAAGCGAAGCTGCAATGCCGGGTGCTCGCGGCGGAAGGCACTGAGCCAAGGCAGCAGCATGTTGCGGCCCAGGTCGGAAGGCGCCGATACCTGCAGTGTGCCGCGCAGGGTATTGGGGTTGCCATGCAGGTCCTCATGGCCCTGGCGCAGGCTCTCCAGCACATTCAGCGCGGTTGGCAGGTAGCGCTCGCCCTCGGCGGTCAGGCGCAGGCTGCGGGTGGTGCGGGCGAACAGGCGTACATCCAGGTCGCGCTCCAGGCGCTTGATCGCGGCAGCCACCTGGCCCGGTAGCAGGCCTGCTTCATGGGCCGCTGCAGTGAAGCTACCCAGCACACTGCTGCGGGCGAACAATTCGAGATCAGTGATGCGCAGCATTTTCATTCCAGGGATGAAAGTGTTGCTGCATTGTGCCGGTTTTTCTTTTCTACCGGAAAGATAAGATGCACGGCACATCCACTGTTCATACCGGAGTTCTTGCATGGATACCGTCTCGCTGGCCAAGCGCCGCTACACCACCAAAGCTTACGATGCCTCGCGCCGTATTCCCCAGGCCACTGTCGATGCCCTGCTCGAGCAACTGCGCCACAGCCCGTCGTCGGTCAATTCCCAGCCCTGGCATTTCATCGTCGCCGACACTGCCGAAGGCAAGGCTCGCCTGGCAAAGAGCACCACGGACGGTTATGCCTACAACTCGCCGAAGCTCCTTGATGCGTCGCATGTGATCGTGTTCTGCACCCGCACCGAAATGACCGAAGCGCACCTGAACACGGTGCTCGACCAGGAGGCTGCCGATGGTCGTTTCCGTGACGAGCAAGCGCGTGCCGGGCAAAACCAAAGCCGCCGGCACTATGTCAACCTGCACCGCTACGACCACAAGGACGTGCAGCACTGGATGGAAAAACAAACCTACCTGGCCTTGGGCACCGCGTTGCTGGGGGCTGCGGCGCATGGTTTGGATGCAACGCCGATCGAAGGCTTTGACAGCAAGGTCCTCGACGCCGAACTGGGGCTGCGTGAGCGTGGGTTTACCAGCGTGGTGATTCTCAGCCTGGGTTACCGCAGTGAGACGGACTTCAATGCCGGGCTGAACAAGTCGCGGCTGCCGGCGTCGCAAGTCTTCACGTTCCTGTGAGATTGCAGGGGGCGCAAAGCGCCCCTGACTCGCCCGCCCGGCCGGGCAAACTGGCAATGATCCGGCATATACCGCATACTTGTCGGCAAACGCCGATAAGGAGCATGCCATGCTTGCCGAAGTGCTTCGCGACAACGGTTACCATGAGTACCGGGCGCGCTTGAACGCGCTGCTGGAAATCCCCGAGCTTGCCAGTGACTTTGAAATCCACACCCGCATCACCCATGGTTTTGCCGCCACCTGGCTGGTAAAGCTGACCGAGCGTGGTGTGCTCACGCCGGTGGAGCGCGACCAGATCATTCCCCTGCGCACCCTGAAAACCCGCATTGAGCGCGACCAGCCGTTGACCGTGGATGAAAGCGACCGTCTGTTCCGCTCGGCCCACATCACCGCCATGGCCGAAGCCGTGTTCGGCGAGGCGGACAAGGCCAAACGTTGGTTGTCCAAGCCCAAGGAGCGCTTTTCGGGGCTCACCCCGATGCAGATGCTTACCACCCAGCAAGGCACCACTCAGGTTGAAGAGATGCTGCTGCAGATTGCCGAGGGCTTTGGCCTGTGATTCTGTGGCGTATCAGCGCCTACGCAGACTTGAGCGGCACGGGGGGCTTGCGGGTAAGCGGCCGTTGGCACCAGGCGGGCCGGCCGGTGGTATATGCCGCCACCAGCCCTCCAGGGGCGATGCTCGAGGTGTTGGTGCACCTGGAGATCGACCCTGAGGATTTCCCCACTACCCTGCGCCTGATCCGCATCGAATTGCCCGACACGGTTTCACAAGCGCAGTTACCCACCTTGCAGCCGGGCTGGTCCGCTCAGCCGGAGTTGACCCGGGCACTGGGCAATCGCTTTCTGGATGACTGTTCGGCATTGTTG
This sequence comes from Pseudomonas sp. NBRC 111132, assembly GCF_001320565.1. Classification (NCBI taxonomy): domain Bacteria; kingdom Pseudomonadati; phylum Pseudomonadota; class Gammaproteobacteria; order Pseudomonadales; family Pseudomonadaceae; genus Pseudomonas; species Pseudomonas sp. NBRC 111132. The sequence continues at coordinate 37,022 of NZ_BCBI01000057.1, read as the reverse complement.
TTGCCGGTGCCGAGCGCGATCATGCCCAGTACCACCAACTACCTGTTCAACCCACGGCACCCGCAGGCGCAGAGCGCGAAAATACAGGTCGAGGATTTCACCCCGGACAGCCGCTTGTTCTAGTGCCTGTTCACCACAGCGCCGCCGATGCCGTCGTCAGCACCCGACCGAACACTTCGACAGCCTTGTCCACTTCAGCGTCGGTGCTGAAGCGGCCGATGCTCAAGCGCACGCTATTGCGTGCCTGGCGCTCATCCAGCCCCAGTGCCAGCAGCACATGGGAGGCGGCGTTACTCGCCGAGTTGCAGGCCGAGGTGGTCGACAAGGCCAGCTCGCTGGCCAGTGCCGCACTGTTGAAGCCCTTGCTGTCGATGCACAGGTTCAGCGTATGGGGTATGCGGTGGGTGACGCAGCCGTTCAGGGTGACGCCGGGTAAAGCCAGCAGGCCTTCGCGCAGGCGTGCAGCCAGTTGCTCAAGGCGCTGGTGCTCGCTGTCGCCAGGCTGGCCGGCCAGGGCAAAGGCGCTGCCCATGCCAGCAATCTGATGGGTCGCCAGGGTGCCGGAGCGCAGGCCCTGTTCATGGCCGCCGCCGTGCATCTGCGCGCGCATCAGCGTACGGGCGCGTGGCCCGACATACAGCGCGCCGATGCCTTTTGGCCCATAGACCTTGTGCGCCGAGAATGACATCAAGTCCACGCTCATCGCATTCAGGTCGATGACCAGCTTGCCCACAGCTTGCGCGGCGTCTACGTGCAACAGGGCACCGTGGGCACGCACCTGCTGGCCAATTGCGGCAACGTCGGTGACCGTGCCCAGTTCGTTGTTGACCGCCATCAGCGATACCAGGCGGGTATCGGCGCGCAATGCTGCCTGCACGCTGGCGGGCTGGATCAGGCCGGCGGCATCCGGCGCCAGGCGGGTAACGGCCCAGCCTTGGCGCTCCAGTTCGGCCACCGTGTCGAGCACGGCCTTATGCTCCAGCTGGCTGGTGATCAGGTGGCCGGGCTGGCCGATGCCTTGGGCAATGCCTTTGAGTGCCAAGTTGTTGGACTCGGTCGCGCCCGAGGTCCACACCAGGTTTTCGGCCTGCGCGCCGACGCGCTCGGCCACTTGTTGGCGAGCCTGCTGCACGGTGTGACGGGCGGCTTGGCCGAAGGCGTGGCCACTGGACGCCGGGTTGCCGAAGTTGGCTTGGTTACCCAGGCAGGCGAGCATGGTTTCGATGACCCGGTCGTCGACTGGGGTAGTGGCGGCGTAATCGAAGTAGAGTGGGGCGCTAGGCATTGGGGCGGGTCCGTGTCAGTTGCCATGAAATCGGCGATCGTTGACCTAAGCGTACCCGCCAGCTGTGAGATATTTTTCGCTTCCCACCGCTGTCTTCTCGATCCCGATAAAAAAAATTTCCCCGCGGCATTGGTTTTGTAGGATTTTTTTCTTCAGTTGGCGAAGCGTTGCAATCGGCCCCGCGCCAGCTACCTTCAGGCAGGGTCCAGAGCCTTCTCTTCCTCCGCCACCACGCGCTCGCATAACTCGGTGATCTGCTCGCGCATCCAACGGTTGGCAGGGTCCTGGTCGGTACTTTCATGCCAGTAAAGGTGCGTCTCCAGCGCTGGCACCTCTACCGGCAATGGCTGGTAACGCAACTGATGGCGGCGGGCAAAGCGCTCGGGAACGGTCATTGCCATGTCAGTCTGCTGCAACACCTGCGAGGCCATCAGGTAATGCTGCGAACGCAGGGCGACCTTGCGCTGCACACCCATCTTGCCCAGCGCCAGGTCGACATAGCCCAGGCCGTTGCGGCGGCTGGAGATATGGATATGGGTCATGCCCAGGTAGCTGTCGAGGGTCAGCTTGCTGTCGGCCAGCGGATGGCCCTGGCGCAGGGCGCAGACATAACGGTCCTGCATCAGCTTGACGTGGCGCACTTGCGGGTCGGTGTTCAGGGGGGCGTCGATGGCGAAATCCAGGCGGCCGGCGGCGAGTTCCTTGGTGGTCTCGCGGCGCTTGCACAGAAAGCTCTCGATCAGCACCGCTGGCGCCAGGCGGCGCAGGCGCTGGAACAACGGCGGCAGAATGACCGCTTCGGTCAGGTCGGTCATGCTGATGCGGAAGGTCTTGTTGGCCTGTTGCGGGTTGAAAATGCGGCTTTCCTGCACCGACGTGCGCAATAGCGCCAAGGCATTGCGCACCGGGCCGATGATGTTCTGCGCCATGGGTGTGGGCACCATGCCTTGGGCGGTGCGCACGAACAGCGGGTCGTTGAAGGTTTCGCGCAGCCGTGACAGGGCGTTGGACACCGCCGGCTGGGTAATGCCGACAATTTGCCCGGCGCGGGTCAGGTTGGCTTCGGTGTAGATCGCATCGAACACGATGAACAGGTTGAGGTCGACCTTGCTGAGGTTCATGGGCGCCGCTCTTTGTTGGAATTATCGGTCGATCATATATCGGTTATGAATGTTTATACACGCGGAAAATAGACTAGGTGGATTGGTCCGCGCTGCTCTAGGCTCTGGCCCATGTACTCCGAACCGTGAAGGTAGCCCCGATGGATTTCGCCTATTCGCCCAAGGTCCAGGCACTGCGCGAGCGCGTCAGCGCGTTTATGGACGCTTATGTCTACCCCGCCGAAGCGGTGTTCGAGCGCCAGGTCGCCGAGGGCGACCGCTGGCAGCCGACCGCTATCATGGAAGAACTCAAGGCCAAGGCCCGCGCCGAAGGGCTGTGGAACCTGTTCCTCCCAGAGTCGGAATATGGCGCCGGCCTGAGCAACCTGGAATACGCCCCGCTGGCGGAGATCATGGGCCGTTCGTTGCTCGGGCCAGAGCCGTTCAACTGCTCGGCACCGGACACCGGCAACATGGAAGTGCTGGTGCGCTATGGCAGCGAGGCGCAAAAACGCCAGTGGCTGGAGCCGTTGCTGCGCGGCGAGATCCGCTCTGCGTTCGCCATGACCGAGCCAGACGTGGCCTCTTCGGACGCCACCAACATGGCTGCCACCGCCGTGCGTGACGGTGACGAATGGGTGATCAACGGCCGCAAGTGGTGGACCTCCGGCGCCTGCGACCCGCGCTGCAAAGTCATGATCTTCATGGGCCTGTCCGACCCTGAAGGGCCACGCCACCAGCAGCATTCGATGGTGCTGGTGCCCACCGATGCACCAGGCGTGAAGATCGTTCGCCCGCTGCCGGTGTTCGGTTATGACGATGCACCCCATGGCCATGCCGAAGTCCTGTTCGAGAACGTGCGGGTGCCGTACGAAAACGTAATCCTTGGCGAAGGGCGCGGCTTCGAAATCGCCCAGGGCCGCCTGGGGCCTGGCCGCATCCACCACTGCATGCGTTCGATCGGCATGGCCGAGCGCGCGCTGGAGCTGATGTGCAAACGCTCGGTCGAGCGCACCGCCTTCGGCCGGCCACTGGCACGCCTGGGCGGCAACGTCGACAAGATCGCCGACTCGCGCATGGAAATCGACATGGCCCGGCTGCTGACGCTCAAGGCGGCCTACATGATGGACACCGTCGGCAACAAAGTCGCCCGCAGCGAGATCGCGCAGATCAAGGTGGTGGCACCGAACGTTGCCTTGAAGGTAATCGACAGGGCGATCCAGATACATGGTGGGGCAGGGGTGAGCGGCGATTTCCCGTTGGCCTACATGTACGCCATGCAGCGCACCTTGCGCCTGGCCGACGGGCCGGATGAAGTGCACCGGGCGGCGATTGGCAAGTATGAAATTGGCAAGTATGTGCCGGTGGAACTGTTGCGTAGCGGGCGCTAATTCGGTGAGCCTGTGCCGACCGCTTCGCGGTTTTACCCGCGAAGCGATCGGTAAAGCTTCATTGAGTTTTCAGGTCCACTACCAGGTCTTTGGCGGCTTTCGTCGCCAGTACACTCATGAGCTTGCTCATTTCATCCTGTCGCCCGATCCCTGGTTCGGTGCCCCCCATCATGACACTCGGCACCGGTGCCTTTGCTGCTGCCTCTGCCCACGCTCGATTGATCTGCACCAGCGCATCCAGTTTGGTTTGCAGGGCACCGTCCGCCTTGAGCGAGGCTTCACGGGCGTAGGCTTCGGCATCGGCTGTGATCTTGGTCGCTTCTGCCGTTACACGCGCTTTGTCCCGAAGCAGCTCGGCTGTCTGCTTGTCGATCTCGGCGCGCCGTTTCTCCCGCTCTGCGTTGATCAGCGCAAGCTGTTTTTCGGTTTCGGCCTCGGTAGTACGCTCAATCTGTTGGCGTAGACTCTCCTGGCGTTTGGCTTCGACGTCCTTGGCGCCGCGTGCAGAAACCAGTTCCTTCTCTTCTTCCTCCTTGAGCCTGTTTTGCCGGGCCACGGCAAGCTCCGCCAGTGCTTGCTGCACCCGCACCATGCGTTGCTGGTACTGCGGATTGGGGTCGATATGGGTGACCCGAGCATCCACCACCTCAACGCCGAATAGGCGAAATTGTTGCAGCTTGCGCAGTTCCTGGCCGTTCTTGTCGAGCTTCTTCTCAATGATGAAACGCGTTGCACTGTTGTCGCCAAAACTACCCTGTTCGGTACCGGCCTGCAGAATCGCAGTTTGAGCAGGATAATTGTCGCGCTGAACGCGAATTTCCTTGCGGCTTGTCAAGTACAGGCCGTTGCGCAACTGATTTTCGAACTCGGCACCGAAGTGGCTGCGGTTGCCGGCGTAATAGTCGTCTGCGCTCATCAGGGAGGCTGTGGCTTGCAGCGTTTCCTTGACTGCCGGCAACAGTGCACGTTGCAGGAAATTGTCAGGCGTGCGGTATTCCTGGGCAATCTTCAGAAATGCCTCCCCTGAAGGAAGGCGAAACTGGCTACTGAACTCGGCTTTGGCATCGACGTTGCCCAGAAAAACGATAGGCAGGTTTTCCAGCGTGATCGAGGGATGTCCGCTGCGGGTATCTTCCGGGTTGTCCATGCGCAAGGAGGACTGAACGCCGATGGTACGTCGCCAAGCTGTACTGCGGCCGAACCACTTGGTGGCGTAGCCTACGTCCTCGACTACTTTCTCCTCGCCGAAAATCGTACGAACGTGGGTCATCTGGCCTGCTTCGTTGTAGAAGAATACGTTGTTGAATATTGCTGCCAGGGCGCCGAACGCGAGAACTGGGATGGCAATGGCGGCAATTTGCTTGCGGTTGACACGTAATTGAGGGAGGTCGGGAATGGGCAGTTTTTGCACGGGGCACTCCTTGTGCGGAAAGGCCCATCCTGGTTAATTCAGCCCCGTGATCACAATCAGACGAACCGAATTCCTTATGTAGGAATAATCACTGCGGTAGCTAGGAAGAATCCAATTTGATTCGGCCCCACAACAGCCATTCACGCCCGCAATTGCGGGTCGTCCTTCTTTTTTCCCAGGTTGTTCTGCCCCGTCGAATCCTGCGACGGCTGGATACTCTCGACCGCCACGTTCTGCCCCCGCGTCTTGATCAACGAAACCACCACCCCACCCAGCAACAGCCCGAACGTCACCCCCAGCGACAGCAACGCCGGCACCTTGCCCACCATGCCGTGGTAGAAGATTTTGCAGCCAATGAAGATCAGCACCAGCGCCAGTGCGTACTTGAGATAAACGAAGCGGTGCATCAACGCCGACAACGCGAAGTACAGCGAGCGCAGCCCCAAAATGGCAAAGATGTTAGAGGTGTAGACAATGAACGGGTCCTGGGTAATGGCGAAAATCGCTGGCACGCTGTCGACCGCAAACACTAGATCGGCAAGTTCGATCAGTACCAGCGCCAGGAACAATGGGGTGGCATAACGCAGCGCCTTGCTGTGCCCAGGCGGGGTCTGGCGGATGAAGAAGTGCGAGCCATGGATCTGGTCGGTGACCCGCATGTGCCGGCGCACGAACTTGATGATCGGGTTGTTGGCCAGGTCCGGGTGGCTGTCTTCCTTGGACAGCGCCATCTTCACCCCGGTAAACAGCAGGAAGGCACCGAAGATGTACAGCACCCAGGCAAAGTTCTGCACCAACGCCGCGCCTACGCCGATCATGATCGCCCGCAGCAACACCACCCCCAGGATGCCCCAGAACAACACGCGGTGCTGGTAGCGGCGGGGGATGGCAAAGTAGCTGAAGATCATTGCCATGACGAACACGTTGTCCATCGACAGCGACTGCTCGACCAGGAAACCGGTGTAGAACTCCAGTGCCGACTGCGCGCCCAACTGGTACCAGACCCCGGCGCCGAACAGCACGCCGACGCTGAAGTAGCCTGAATACAGCAGCAGGCTTTCGCGCATTTCGATTTCCCGGTCGTGGCGGTGCAGCACGCCCAGGTCGAGTACCAGCAAACCGATGACGATGGCCATGAACACCAGCCACAACCAGGCGCTGGTACCGAGGAACGGGGTGGTGAGAAATGCTTGCAGAGCTGTCATGAGCCCCTCCTTGAATGTCGACGTTGCTTGGCAACAGTGATCCGACATGGCGGCTTGGCAGCCGTCAGAGGGGCCCGGTATCACATGATTTTGAGCCTAGACCCGTTTACCAGTGATGCCGAACAGGGAGCTGTTACATTTCTTTGCCAGGGCTCGGATCTGGCCTTCAATACACCCACACCTCGACCCGTCGGTTACGTAACCGTCCTTGCTCCAGCTCATTGCCGGCCACGGGTAGTTCATCGCCCATCCCAGTCACCTCCAGCACCTCCACACCATCGCGCGCCAGCTCGCGCCGCACTGCTTGCGCGCGCAGGCGTGAGAGCAGGGCCGCGCGCCCGGGTGTCTCCTTGGGGTCGCCAAACCCCACCAGCACCGCCTTGCTCTGCAACTTGCCAGCCTGGCGCAGGTACTCGGCTACCCGCTGCACATCGCGCAGGGCCTTGTTGTCGAGGCTGGCGCTGCCTTCCTGGAAGCGAAAGTTCACGCTCAGCCGCTGCGCCTGCTGGGCGAGGGTGCGATAGCGCGGCGGCATATCAGACTGGGGAGGGACAGGTTGAGCCTTGATCTGCTGCGAAACGAAACCCTGCTGGGCGACGATCGCCTGGCCCGCGGGGCTTTGGGCGAAATCGGCCAGGGCCTTGGACTGGGGCTTGGGGTTGGCCGGCAGGTAGAAGTACAGGCGCCGCGATAGCGGGTAGTCTTCGCTGGCCACCAGTGCGCGTTCAGGCAGCATGGCCGGTGCGTCGCCCTCGGCCACTGCCAGCACCTTGGCCCCGTGCACGGCGGCCAGGCTGCTGAAGCCGATGGCCTGGCGGTCGGCACCTACCTGGGCCGCCAGTTCGTCACTGGACTCGAAGCGCTTGGCCTTGGGCGACAGTTCGCTGTGCAGAGGTTCCAGCACCAGTGCCTTGAAGGTCTCGAAAGTACCGGAACGGTCATCACGGGCATACAGGTGAATGGCCCCGCCAGAAACACCTAATTGTTCCCAGCGTTGGACCTGCCCGGAGAAAATCTGCGCCAGTTGTTTTGTGGTGAGCTGCGGCAGTGGGTTGTCGGGGTGGACGATGACCGCGACGCCATCCAGGCCGATGACTTGTTCAGCGCTGGCAGCACGCAGGTCGCCCAGGGCCTGCAGCTGGCGCACTTCACTGTCGTTGATCGGCCGCGATGCCGCTGCCAGGTCGGCCTCGCCCCGGCCCAGGGCAACGAAGCCGGTGCTGGAGCCGTGGGCGGCGATGTCCACGCGCACGGGCTGCCCATGCGCATCGCGCGCACTGATCACGGTTTCATTGGGCAGTTTGCCCGGCTGTTGCGCGATGGCGCTGGCTTGCTGCGCGCGCAATTGCCCCTGCACCAGCGCCGGCAGCAAGGCCGCACCAATCGTGTTGGAACCTTGCACGCGCAGGTGCTGGGGCTCGGCCAAGGTCGCAAGCGGTAGCAGGATAAGCAGCAAGACAAGCAGGCGGGGCATGCCGGATGGCCCTGTGGCATAGAGTTGGCCGGCAGATTACGACAGTGGCGTGATGATAATGTGACAGTCCGTAGGGGAGGGCTTTGCCCCCCTTCTCGGCGGCTGGCGAACTCAATGCGCCCCGGCAGACTTGCTCAAATCGCTCTCGGCCCACTCGGTATAGATGCACGCATCCGCCACTGCCCAACGCACCTTTACGCTGTCGCCCGGCTGCATCGGCATGCCTGCGGCTGACAGCGCCTTCACCGTCAGCTCGGTACCCCCTGCAGTCACCACATGGCAGGTTTGGCTCTCGCCCAGGAACAGCACCTCGCCAACCTTGGCACTGACCTCGTTCCAGCCCGCTGGCAGTGGCTCGCTTGCGGCCTGTTCGGCGGTCAGGGCCAGGGCCTTCTCTGGGCGTACCATGATCAGTGCATCTTGCGAGGCGGCCAGCCCTGGGGTCAGGCGAATGGCTACCGGCTGCCCCTCGAAACTGCCTGCGCCATTGCTGCTGGCCTTGATCCGCAGGAAGTTGGAGTTGCCCAGGAACGAAGCGACAAAGGCATTCGGCGGGTTTTGGTACAGGTCGTAACCGGTGCCCAGGCCGACGATCTTGCCGTGGCTGAAAATGGCGATGCGCTGGGACAGGCGCATGGCTTCTTCCTGGTCGTGGGTGACGTAGACGATGGTAATGCCCAGTCGGCGGTGCAACTGGCGCAGTTCGTCCTGCAGGTCTTCTCGCAGCTTCTTGTCCAGCGCGCCGAGCGGCTCGTCCATCAGCAGGATACGCGGCTCGTACACCAGCGCCCGGGCAATCGCCACACGCTGCTGCTGGCCGCCAGACATTTGCGAGGGTTTGCGGTGGGCGAACTTCTCTAGCTGCACCAGCTTGAGCATGGCGTCGACGCGCTTGGCCGTCTCGGCAGCGCCGAGCTTGCGAATGGCCAGCGGGAAGGCGATGTTGTCGCGCACGTTCAGGTGCGGGAACAGCGAATAGCGCTGGAACACCATGCCGATGTCACGCTTGTGTGGTGGTACGTTGACCAGCGATTGGCCGTCGACCAGGATCTCGCCACTGCTGGGTGTTTCGAAGCCGGCCAGCATCGACAGGGTGGTGGACTTGCCCGAGCCGCTGGAGCCGAGGAAGGTCAGGAACTCGCCGTCCTGGATCTCCAGGTCGAGGTTGTCCACGGCGGTGAAGTCGCCGTAGTGCTTGTTCAGGCCGCGCAGGCTGACCAGGGTCTTGCCGTGCGCGTTGTCTTTGATCACTGCACTCATTGTTGTTTTCTCCGCGCTCAGGCGTTTTCGGTGCGCCGGCGCAAGGCGGCGGCAATGAACATGACAAGCAGCGACAGGCCGATCAGCAGGGTCGAGGCCACGGCAATGACCGGGCTGAGGTCCTGGCGCAGGGTGGTCCACATCTTCACCGGCAGGGTCTGCAGGTCGGGGCTGGCCATCATCACGCTCAGCACCACTTCATCCCACGACACCAGGAAGGCGAACAGGCCACCGGCGATCATGCCGGGGCGGATGGCCGGGAAGGTGACCTTGAAGATCGCCTGCAGGCGCGAGGCACCGCAGATCACCGCGGCATCTTCGATTGACTGGTCGAACAGCTTCAGCGAGTTGATGATGGAAATGATGGTGAAGGGCAGGGCGACGATCACGTGGCTGACCACGAAGGCGAACAGCGTGCCGGTGTAGCCAAGTTTGAGAAACAGCGCATACACCGCCACGGCAATGATCACCAGCGGCACGATCATCGGCATGGTGAACAGCCCGTACAGCAGTTCGCGGCCCGGGAAGCGGCCACGCACCAGGGCGAACGCGCTGGGCAGGCCCAGCAGTACGGCGGCGAGGGTGGTCAGCACGGCCACCTTCAGGCTGGCCAGCGCAGCGTCCATCCACTCCGGGTTGGAGAAGAACTGGCCGTACCACTTGAAGGTCCAGCCTGGCGGCGGGAATACCAGCCACTGGGACGAGCCGAACGACAGCAGCACGATGAACACGACCGGCAGCAGCAGGAAGGCCGCGATGACCCCGGTGGTCAGGTACAGGCCCGTACGCAGCGGGCGACCCATGGCATTGGGAGACAGGAGCATGGCGGTTTACCTCGCGTTGCCAACCGGGGATTCCGGCTGCAGCTTCAGGTACAGGTAGAAGAGCACCAGGGTGATCGCCACCAGCAGTGCGGCGGCGGCGCTGGCCAGGCCCCAGTTGAGGAACGACTGCACCTGCTGGATGATGAATTCGGGCAGCATCATGTTCTGTGCACCGCCCAGCAGCGCCGGGGTGACGTAGTAACCGAGCGACATCACGAACACCATCAGCGCGCCGGAGAACAGCCCCGAGCGACACAGCGGCAGAAATACCTTCCAGAAGTTGGTCCACGGGCTGGCGCCGCAGATGGAGCCCGCCTGCAGCACCATCGGGTCGATGGCGTGCATGGTCGCCTGCAGCGGCAGCACGATGAACGGGATCATGATGTAGCTCATGCCGATCACCACGCCGGTGAGGTTGTGCACCATTTCCAGCGGGGCATCGATGATGCCCATGGCCATCAGCGCCTTGTTGATCACCCCCGAGCTCTGCAGCAGCACCAGCCATGAGTAGGTGCGTGCCAGCAGGCTGGTCCACATCGACAGCAATACGATGTTCAGCAGCCAGCGGCCCCAGCCCTTGGGCACCAGGGTGATCGCCCAGGCCAGCGGGAAGCCCAGCAGTACGCTGATCAGGGTGACCACGCCAGCCACCGAGAAGGTGTTGAACAGTACCCGTGCGTAGGCCGAGTTGGCGAACAGTTGCTCGTAGTTGCCCAGCCCAGGGGTTGGCTCAAGCACCCCGCGCAGCAACAGGCCGACCAGCGGGGCGAAGAAGAACAGGCCAAGGAACAGCAGGGCCGGCAGCAGGTTGCGGCTGCCTTTCCAGCGCTGGCTCAGGCTGGCGCGGCGGGGGGCGGTGCCCGGCGCGCCGGCACCCGTGGGGGCACCTTGCGCGTTATGCAGGGCGTTGATGGCGACTTTCATTTGACCAACCACTCATTCCAGCGGGCCGCGATGGCTTGACCGTTCTTGGCCCAGTAGGCGAAGTCGAGGGTGACCTGGTCCTGGGCGTAGGCTGTTGGCAGGTTCGGCGCCAGGTCTTTGTCCAGCTTGGCCACGCTGTCGACGTTGACCGGCGCGTAGGCGGTCTTGTTGGCGAACTCGGCCTGGCCTTCGGCGCTGCTGGCGTTGGCCAGGAACTTCATGGCCGCATCCTTGTTCTTGGCGCCTTTGGGAATGACCAGGAAGTCGGCCATGACCAGGTTCTGCTTCCAGCTCACGCCCACCGGTGCGCCATCTTGCTGCAGGGCATAGACGCGGCCGTTCCAGAACTGGCCAAGCGAGGCTTCACCCGAGGCCAGCAGCTGTTGCGACTGGGCACCGCCGCCCCACCAGACGATGTCTTTCTTGATGGTGTCGAGCTTCTTGAAGGCGCGGTCCAGGTCCAGCGGGTACAGCTTGTCTGGGGCTACGCCGTCGGCCAGCAGGGCCAGTTCCAGCACGCCGGGGCTCGGCCACTTGTACAGGGCACGTTTGCCGGGGTAGGTCTTGGTGTCGAACAGCGCGGTCCAGTCCACCGGTTTGTTGGCACCGAGCTTGCCTTCGTTGTAGCCGAGTACGAAGGAGAAGAAGAACGAGCCGACGCCGTGGTCGGAGACGAACCGCGGGTCGATCTTGTCGCGCTTTATCTGGTTGAAATCGAGGGGTTCGAGCAGGCCTTCGCTGGCGGCACGCAGGGCAAAGTCGGCTTCGACGTCAACCACATCCCACTGCACGTTGCCGCTCTCGACCATGGCCTTGAGCTTGCCGTAGTCGGTGGGGCCGTCCTGCACGACCTTGATGTCGGTGGCTTTGCTGAACGGTACGGCCCACGCTTCTTTCTGGGCGTCCTGGGTGGTACCGCCCCAGCTGACGAAGTTCAGGCTGTCGGCGGCCTGGGCGGCCTGACATGCCAGGGTCAGCAGGCTGGCGGACAGCACTGCGGTTACACGTTTGCTCAACAGCATGGTTACGCCCTCGTTGCTTTTGTTATTCGAGGCGGGGCTTGTGGTGCGCCCGCCAACAGTGTTCGGGGAGCAGCAAAAACAAAGTGTCCGGGTGGCCGTTTTTAAGTGTAGGTGCCGGCCTGCAGATTTAAGGTCTACGGGATATCATATTATGGTATTCCAAACTTTTGGCAAGAGGTGTGAGGCGACCGGCCATCACTCCGACCTCTTCAATTTGTCGCGGTCTGCTTTTGTAGGAGCGGCCTTGTGTCGCGAAAGGGCCGTGAAGCGGCCCCAGGATTTCAGCAGATGCACAGATTGCTGGGGCCGCTCTGCGGCCCTTTCGCGACACAAGGCCGCTCCTACAAGGGGTGGTGTCAGCTTGGAAGACCTGGCTCGAACGGGATGCTCTGCACCACTTCCAGCTCATATCCCGCCAGGCCCGCGTATTTCAGCGGTGGCCCCAGGTGACGCAGTTTGCCAACGCCAAGGTCCTGCAGAATCTGCGCGCCGGTGCCCACCTCGGAATACACCTTCGACTGCCCACGCTGGTAAGGCCGTACCGGCTGAGTCAACTGCGGTATGCGTTCAAGCAATGCCTGGGAGGACTCATGGTTGGCCAGGATTACCACCACGCCAGCACCTTCCTCGGCCACCTTCTGCAACGCCGCCCACAGCGTCCAGTTGGCCGGGCCTGCATATTCAGCACCGACCAGGTCGCGCAGTGGGTCGATTACGTGCACCCGCACCAAGGTCGGTTGTTCGCGACGGATGTCGCCCATGACCATGGCCATGTGCACACCACCTTCGATGCGGTCTTCATAGCTGACCAGGCGGAAGATGCCATGCACGGTCGGCAGCTCGCGTTCGCCGATGCGCTTGATGGTCTGCTCGGTGCTCAGGCGGTAGTGGATCAGGTCGGCAATGGTGCCGATCTTGATGCCATGCTGGGCAGCGAACACTTCCAGGTCCGGGCGGCGGGCCATGGTGCCGTCGTCGTTGAGCACTTCGACGATCACCGAAGCCGGGCTGAAGCCTGCCAGCCGTGCCAGGTCGCAGCCGGCTTCGGTATGGCCGGCGCGGGTCAGCACGCCGCCTTCGCGGGCGCGCAGGGGGAAAATGTGGCCCGGTTGCACCAGGTCTTCGGGGCGCGCGTTGGGGGCCATGGCCGCTGCCACGGTGCGCGCCCGGTCGGCAGCGGAAATACCGGTGGTGACACCCGTGGCCGCCTCGATCGACACGGTGAACGCGGTGCTGAAGACGCTGCCGTTAGCCGGTACCATCTGCTCCAGGCCCAGGCGCTGGCAGTGCTCGTCGGTCAAGGTCAGGCAGATCAGCCCACGCGCTTGGCGGGCCATGAAGTTGATGGCCTGGGCGTCGCAACGCTCGGCGGCGATCAACAGGTCGCCTTCGTTTTCCCGGTCCTCGTCATCCACCAGCAGGACCATCTTGCCTTGCCGGTAGTCCTCGAGAAGTTCCTCGATGGTGTTGAAAGCCATGTTGCACGCTCACTGTGGTGGGGTGATTATTATGGTATACCATCATACATAAATATCGCCTTAAGAGGAGAGCAGCAGATGAAGGCTTACTGGATCGCCCATGTGGACGTGACCGACCCCGAGCAATACCAGCAGTACACCCAGCGTGCCCCGGCTGCCTTCAAGGCGTTCGGCGGCCGCTTCCTGGCCCGTGGTGGGCGCAGCGAGGCGATGGAAGGGCGGTCTACCCCCCAGCGTAGCGTGGTGATCGAGTTCGATTCGTACGAGCAGGCGGTGGCGTGTTACCGGTCCGAGTTGTACCAGCAAGCGTGCAGCCATCGCCAAGGTGTGGCGAAGGCCGAAGTGATCATTGTCGAAGGGTTCGAGCCTTGAGTGATGGTCTCACGGCTCTCCCGGACCGGCAGGGCACCAGGCCCTGCCGCATGGGTGGATAAGGTTATTGAAGGTGTACTTTCAGTTCACCGGCCGCCTGGCGCATCGCCGCCTTCACTGCCGGCACCTGGCTCAGTGGGTTGAGCAGCCCATAGTCATGGATCATGCCGTTGTAGCGCACTGAGGTAACCGTCACACCGGCAGCATTCAGCTTGCGGGCATAAGCCTCACCTTCATCACGCAACACATCGAACTCAGCCGTTTGTACCAGTGCTGGCGGCAAGCCTTTGAGCTGCTCAGTGCTGGCCCGCAGCGGCGATGCGTAGACCTGCGCACGGGCACGGGTATCGGAGGTGTAGCTGTCCCAGAACCACTTCATCATCCCTGTGGTCAGGAAGTGCCCTTCGGCAAATTGCTTGTACGAGGCAGTCTCGAAACTCGCATCGGTCACCGGCCACAGCAGCAGCTGGAAGCGCAGCGCAGGGGTGCCGGCCTCTTTGGCTTTCAGCGCCACGACTGCCGCCATGTTGCCGCCGACGCTGTTGCCGGCCACGGCCAGGCGCTTGCCGTCCACGCCGATCGCCTTGCCATGCTCGGCCACCCAGCGGGTCGCGGCGTAGGCCTGGTTGATGGCCGTCGGGTAGTGCGCTTCCGGCGATGGGGTGTAGTCCACGTAGACCGCCACCGCACCCGAGCCGACTACCAGGTCGCGGATCAGCCGCTGGTGGGTGGGGAAGTCGCCCAGCACCCAGCCGCCCCCGTGGAAGAACATGAACACTGGCAGGTCACCCTTCGCGTTGGCCGGGCGCACTACTTGCAGCTTGATCGACTCGCCATTGGCCTGGATGGTGCGCTCCTTTACCTCGATGCCCGAAAGGTCGACCTTGACCGAGGCCTGAGCGCCGGTCAGCACTGCGCGGGCGTCTGTTGGGCTGAGTTGCTCCAGCGGCTTGCCACCCCCTTTTTCCAGGGCTTCGAGGAAGGCCTGAGTGTGTTGTTCGACACCAGGGCTGCCAGCGGCGAAGGCGCTGGAAACGGACAGGGCCAAGAGGGAGGCGGTGAGGGCCTTGTGGACAATGTTCATGAGCGAATCCTTTTCTATGCAAGTGGTGGTAGTGGGCGTCTTGCCTGGCCTGCTGGGCCATCGCTGCGACTTGTGCGTAGATTAGGCAGGTGCACTTGCAGGAAAAAGCCGCTATAAAGCGTTTGACTGTCACTATGAGCGAGACAATGAACCCTTACGAAGACATGCGGATCTTCGCCCAGGTCATGGAGGCTGGCAGTTTCACCGCCGCCGCCGACCGCCTGGGCATGTCGAAGCAATCGGTCAGTCGACGCCTGATGCAGCTCGAGGAGCGCCTTGGCGTTCGCCTGCTCAACCGCTCCACCCGGCGCCTGGATGCCACACCGCTGGGCCAGCACTACTACCAGTCGGCCTTGCGCTTGTTGGGTGAGGTGCAGCAGGTAGAGCACGACATCAGCGGCCAGGCCCAGGCCTTGCGCGGCACCTTGCGCCTGAGTGCGCCGCTGTCGTTCGCCATGTCGCACCTGGGTTGCCTGCTGACCGAGTTTCTTCAACTGCACCCGCAAGTAGATGTAGAGGTGGACCTCAGCGACCGCGCCGTGGACCTGATCGGCGAGGGCTACGACCTGGCGCTGCGCATTGGCGCGCTGGAGGACTCCAGCCTGATTGCGCGGCGTATTGCCAATGTCGAGCGCGTCTACTGCGCGAGTCCGGCATACCTGCAGGCGCGGGCAGTACCAGTAATACCGGAGGATCTGGCCGGGCATGACTGCCTGCCCTATGGGCATTCGCGACAGGTGCAGTGGCAGTTTCGCCAGGGCGGCAAGGCGCAGGCGATTCAGGTGACAGGGCGCATGCGTGCCAACAACGGCGAGTTGCTCAGGGATGCGGCCATCGCCGGCATGGGGGTGACCTACCTGCCGACCTTCATCGTTGGCCAGGCGTTGGCGGATGGGCGGCTGGTGAGTGTGCTTGAAGAATGGACGCCGCCGGCGTTGCAGTTATCAGCGGTGTATCCGCAGCACCGGCAGGTAGCGCGGCCGGTGCAGGGTTTTGTCGACTTCTTGCGTGAGCGGTTGGTGCAACTATAGGTTTACCTCAGCACAGGGCCAGCAGTGGTGCCTTGCGCGCCTGTGGCCCGGCCCAGAGCAGTTGCGCCACGCCGATGGTGCGTTCTTCGAAACCGCCCTGGCAATAGCACAGGTAGAACTCCCACAAGCGCTGAAAGGTATCGTCATACCCCAGCATCGTTAGTTCCGAGCGCGCCAGGCGCAGGTTGTCGCGCCAATGGCGCAGCGTGCGCGCGTAGTCCTGGCCGAAATCCTCCAGGTGTACCAGGTTCAGCGCGGTCTGGCGGCTGGCGGTGTCCAGCAGCACGCTCAGCGAAGGCAAGGCGCCGCCGGGGAAAATATAGCGCTGGATAAAATCCACCGAGCGCCTGGCCTGGGCGTAGCGCTGGTCGCGGATGGTGATGGCTTGCACCAGCATCAGGCCATCATCCTTGAGCAGCGACGCGCACTGGCGAAAGTAGGTCGGCAGGTAGCGGTGGCCGACAGCTTCGATCATTTCGATCGATACCAGCTTGTCGAAGCGCCCGCGCAGGTCGCGATAGTCTTCGAGCAGTACGGTGATGCGCTGCTCCAGGCCCAGGGCCTTGACCCGCTGCAGGGTATGGGCGAACTGCGCCGCCGAGAGCGTGGCGGTGGTGACCCGGCAGCCATGCTGCAGTGCGGCGTGGATGGCCAGGCTGCCCCAGCCGCTGCCGATCTCCAGCAGATGGTCGTCGGGCTTGAGTTCAAGTTTCTGGCAGATGCGTCGCAGCTTGCTGGTCTGGGCCTGCTCCAGGGTTTGCCCGGGGCTGTCGAACTGCGCAGCGGAGTACATCATGGTGGGGTCCAGCAGGCGCTCGAACAGGTCATTGCCCAGGTCGTAATGCGCCAGGATATTGCGCCGCGCGCCGCGCCGGCTGTTGCGGTTGAGGCGGTGCAGCAGGCGCAGGGCCGGGCGCGCCAGGCGTGCCAGGCCGCCCTCCATGGCATCGAGAACATCCAGGTTGGCAACGAACAACCGGGTGACAGCGGCCAGGTCCGAGCTGCGCCAGTAGCCGTGAATATAGCCTTCTCCGGCACCAATCGAACCATTGCCGGCGACCAGGCCCCAGGCGGCGTCATCAATCACTTCCACTTCCGCGTAAAGCGGGCTGGCAACGTTGCCGAACGTCCATTGCTGGCCTTGGCAGATCAGGCGCAGGTTGCCGTGGCGCAGTTGGCGCAACTGCGCGAGCACTGCGCGCCTGGCCAGGCCGCCGAGCAGCGGGGCAATGCTTGCCGATTTGCTAACGCTCAGGGTCGGTTCGGGCATGGTCGGGCTCCTCGCGGGCAGGTTGGCCGAATGCCAGGTCGTGCTGGCTGGCGATATGGTCATGTAGAGGGGTACGTTTCAGCAGCAGGCGCAGGGCCTGCCAGTAAATGCCGGAGAGGGTGCGCAGGCTCATCCACGGAAAGCTCAGGATGTGCCGCTGCAAGGCCGCGCGGTCCAGCGGCTGACGTTGCAGCGCCAGGTCGGCTTCGAACACCTTGTGCCCGGCGCGCCAGTTCTGCATGTGGATGCGCACCCGCTGTGCATCGAGGGCGAACTGCAGGTGGTAGTCCATGTCCAGTGGCATGAACGGCGAGACATGGAAGGCTTTGGCCAGGGTAAATGTCTGGCTCAGGCCATCGTTCACGGGCAGTACATAGTGGAAACGTTCACGCCAGGGGGTGTTGCGCACTTCCAGCAAAATAGCCGCGAGCTGGCCTTGCCGGTCATGGCAGAAATAGACACTCACTGGGTTGAACGACAGCCCCCAGCAGCGCGGTTGGGTCAGCAGGTGCACGGCGCCTTCGGGTGCTTGGCCGATAGCCTGACCGACCATCAGCCGTGCGGCCTCGGCCAGTGGTCTGCCCTGGCGGGTCAGCGCCGGCAGATAGTCGGTTTCACGCCAGCACAGGGGGGCCAGCCGGGAGCTCCCAAGCCAGCGGGACAGGCGCAGGAGCTGGGGTTGTTCGTTGAGATCCAGGTAAAACATGCCAACCCGGTAACGAAACGCATGGTAGTGTGGGCTCAGCCGCCGGTGGCTCAGCCAGCCCTGGCACAGGTTGCTGTTCACAACTGTTCTCCAAAGTGCTGGGCGACGTTCAGCGCGCTTAGCACCCCGTCTTCGTGAAAACCATTGCCCCAGTAGGCGCCGCAGTAATAACTGTGCAAACGCCCCTGCAGTTCGCCCTGCCGAGCCTGTGCCGTCAGGGCGTCAAGGCTGTACTGCGGGTGGGCATACTCGAAGCGGGCAAGTATCTGTGCAGGGTCCACCTGCGCGGTCTGGTTGAGGCTTACGCAGAACGTGGCCGGCGCCTTGATGCCCTGAAGGATGTTCATGTTGTAGGTGAGTGCGGCAGGCGCCTGCGCGTTGCCGCCCAGGCGGTAGTTCCAGCTGGCCCAGGCCCTGCGCCGTTGTGGCAGCAGGCGCGTGTCGGTATGCAGCACCACGTCGTTGCTGGCGTAGTGGATGGCACCCAGGATGGCGCGCTCATGTTCGCTTGGCGGTACCAGCAGGGCCAGTGCCTGGTCGCTGTGACAGGCAAATACCACCTTGTCGAATCGCTCATTACCGCTGGCCCAGGTAACCGTCACGCCGAGGTCGTCACGTTTTACCTGATGCACCGGGCAGCTCAGCCGGATGCGTTCGGCAAAGGGCTGGCACAGAGGCCTGAGGTATGCGCGTGAGCCTGCGTCGATAACCTGCCATTGCGGGCGATGGTTGACCGACAGCAAGCCGTGGTTGTTACAGAACCGCACGAAAAACTGCAACGGGAAGCCCAGCATATCGGCCGGCGACATCGACCAGATCGCTGACCCCATCGGCACGATGTAATGGTCGATGAAGCGCCGCCCATAGCCTTGGGCATGCAGATAACTGCCCAGCGTGGTGGCGCTCTCGATCCGTTGCTGGTTCAGGTCGGCGGTGGCCTCGCGGTTGAAGCGCAGCACATCGCGCAGCATTCCCCAGAATGGCGGGGACAGCAGGTTGCGCCGCTGGGCAAACAGCGTGACCAGGTCGTGGCCGTTGTACTCGAACCCCGTGCGCGGGTCATGCACCGAAAAGCTCATCTCGGTGGGGCGCGAGGCGACACCCAGATGCTTGAGCAGGCGGATGAAGTGCGGGTAGGTCCAGTCGTTGAAGACGATGAAACCGGTGTCTATCGAGTAGCCTTGGCCCTGCCACTGCACATCGACGGTATGGGTATGCCCGCCGACCCGGTTCGCGGCCTCGAACACCGTGACCTCGTTACGACGTGACAGCAGGTGGGCACAGGTGAGGCCGGCGATACCGCTACCGATGATGGCGATACGCATGGGTCAGCCCTGTGGTTGGCGCGCCAGGCGGCGGCCCAGCTTAAGGCGCCAGCGCGCCGGCAGTGCACCTAGCAGGCGCAGCACCAGGGTGAAGGTGGCGGGGAAGGCTATTTCCAGCGGGCGGTGTGGCAGGCGCGCGATGATATGGGCGGCGGCGCGCTCGGCGCTCCACAGCTGGGGCATAGGGAAGTCGTTGCGGCGGGTCAGTGGCGTGTCGACGAAGCCGGGGCAGACCAAGGTGACATCGATGCCTTCGCCGACCAGGTCGATGCGCAGGGACTCGACCAGGTACCGCAATGCCGCTTTGGAGGCACCATAGGCACCCGCACGCGGCAATGCCAGCCAGCTCACCGAGCTGCCCATGACCACCAGGTGTGGCCGCTGGCCGTGGCGCAGCAAGGGCAGGGCGGCGGCAAGGCATAAGCTGGTGCCGGTCAGGTTGGTGCGTATCACTCGGTCGATCAGGGCAGGGTCGAAGTGCCCAGGCTCCAGGTACTCGCAAGTGCCCGCATTGAGAATCACTTGGTCCAGTGCGCCCCAGGCGTGCTCGATCTGCTCGGCGATTCGCGCCACTTGCCCAGGTTGATCGATATCGCCGACTGCCAGCAGTACCTGGTCCGGAAACCGTTCGGCCAGTGCTGTCAGCTTGTCTGCCCGGCGTGCGCCCAACGCTACCTGGTGGCCTTGTTCCAGCAGGTGCAACGCCAGCGCGGCACCCATGCCACTGCTGGCACCGGTCAGCCAGCAACGGCTCATGCCAGCCTGCCTTTGAGCCAGCGAATCGCGCTGCCCATGATCGGCAGATGTTCGTACAGCAGGGCACCGGCGTCGAAGTAGTCCTGGTGAAAATACACCCGCTCATGCCAGCGCAGGTGGCTGCAGCCTTGCAGGCGGATCAGTTGCCCGCTGGCCAGTTGCGGGTGGCGATAGTGCAACGTCCAGCGAATGTAGCCATGGCCCGGCTGTAGTTCGTCGGTGCCCTCGAAGCGGTAGTGGCAGTCGGAGACCTTGGCGTACAGCTGGGCGAAATAAGCCCGCAGCGCGGGAAGCCCGGTGAACTGGTGCAAGGGGTCGCGGAAGGCGACGTCTTCGCTGTACAGGTCACCCAACAGGTCGAGGTTGTGCGTATCCAGCGTGGCAAAGCGTTCGGCGAAGGATTGCAGGTAGGTGGACATGCACAATACCTGTACAAAATTAATTTGTTGTACAAGGTATAGTGCAGGTCTCTGGATAAATCTATACAGAAGAAAATTTTTGTACAGTTTTCGCGCGGCGCTCGATCTCCCAGGCGCCAAAAATCATGCGGCGAGCACCCCCGCTAGACCATCCCCCCACCAAACTCACCCATGGCATCCAGCACCGCCTCGCACACATACGCCAGCGAAGCCCGATCAAACAGCAGCTGCAACGCCGGCCGCTCATCACTGCCTACATTCAGCACAATCATATTGATCCGCGCCACCGAGGTCTGCGCCACCGCCCCAACCGGAAACGCCCCGGTACGCAAATCCACCCCACATAACTTGGCCATCACCGCGCTGCCATGCACCCCCGACAGTTGTAGCCAGGCATGGCTGTCCTGGCGCGGCAGCAGGTAATTGCGCTGGGCACCCTGCACCCACTCGGCCTCTACACCCGCCACCCGTGCGCCATCGTCGGCCAGGCTGCCCAGCAGCAGGTACTCGGCCTGCGACAATCGCGCCACCCAGCTTCCATCATGCTGACGCACGGCCTGGTTCGGCTGCGTGGGCAAACGGTATCCACGTTGCTGAAGGTAGGCGGCGCTGTCTGCGCCGCGAAATCCAACCCGCGCCAACGCAGTCAAGTCAGTCAACGCACAGGTGTGCAGCAGTTCGGCTCGCGGGTTGCGAGGGATAAACGCTTCGGCTTGCAAATGGGTCATGGCTCAGAGCTCCTGGCGCAGGTTGTCGGGGTCGTGGAACGGCAGCGCTACCACCTTGGCATTGACCATCACGCCACCGTCGGTGCGAATCGGGATGAGCATGCCGGGGCTGGCCTGGTGGGCGCCGGCATAGGCCAGGCCGATGATCTGCCCCAGGGTTTGCGAGTACTCGCAGGAGGTGACGTTACCGCTGATGTCCCGGCCGTCCAGCACCAGGTGCCCCTCCAGTGGTCGCGGGCTGCTTTTGGGCAGCGTGAAACCGACCAGCTTGCGCTTGAGCGGCTGTGCTTCGAGGATTTCGATCGAGCGCTTGCCAACGAAGAACGGCTTCTTGCGACCGATGGCCCACTGCATGTCGATTTCCGCCGGGTGCGTCATGCCGTCGGTGTCCTGGCCGATGATCACGTGGCCTTTTTCCAGGCGCAGCAGGCGTTGGGTCTCGACGCCGAAGGGGCGAATGCCCAACCCGGCACCCGCCTGCATCAAGGTATCCCACAGCCGCTCGGCATGGCGCGCTGGTACGTGCACTTCATAGCCCAGCTCACCGACAAAGCCGACTCGCAGGATACGTGCAGCAATGCCTGCCACCTTGCCCTGGCGTACGCCCAGGTAAGGGAAGGCTCCGGCGGCCAGGTCTACGTCATCGCACACCTTGGCCAGCACCTGGCGTGACAGTGGCCCGGCCAGGTTGACGGCGGCCAGGGCAGCGGTGACGTTGGTGATGTCCACGTCCAGGCGCCACTGCGCGTTCCACTTCAGCATCTGTTGGTAGATGCGGTCGACGCCGCTGGTGGTGACGGTCACGTAGAAGTGCTGCTCGCCCAAGCGTGCGCAGACACCATCGTCGATGACCACGCCGTGCTCGTTGGTCATCAACGCATAGCGGGTGCGGCCAACAGGCAGTTTGGCGAAGCCGAAGGTGTAGAGGCGTTCCAGCAGTTCGGCCGCATCCGGGCCACGCACGTCCAGGCCGCCGAGCGTGGAGACGTCGATCAGGCCGACTTTTTCACGTACATGCCGGGCTTCTTCCTGCATGCAGCGATCGCGTTCCTCCGGCTTGCCATAGTAGGCCGGGCGCTGCCAGATGCCGGCGGGCATCATGTTCGCCCCGGCTTGCAGGTGGCGGCAGTGCATTGGCGTTTGCCGGTACGGGTCGAAGGCGCGGCCGGCAATGTGTGCCAGCTTTTCTGCCTGGAACGGTGGGCGGGCAGTGGTCACGCCGGTCTCGCTGATGCTGCGGCCGGTGGCATGGGCCACCAGGCGCGCGGTGGGCAGTGCCGAGTGGCGGCCCTGGGATGGGCCCATGCCGACCGTGGAGAAGCGTTTGACCAGTTGCACATCGCGGTAGCCGCTGCGGGTGGCGTTGACGATGTCGCGCACCTGCAGGTCTTCGTCGAAATCGACGAAATCCTTGCCCTTGGGGTGCGGGAAGATCGGCCAGGGGAAGTTGACCTTGGCCTCGGCGTTGAACAGCGGCTGCACCGGCGCTTGCAGGCCCAGCGCGGCCACGGCTTCGGCCGCCCCACGGGTGGCGTCGGCCAGCACGTTGCCTAGCGCATGGCGGCCGTTCACCGAGCCTGCGATATCCAGTCCGGCTGGCAGGTGGCTGATGGCGAACTCGTCGCGGTTGACGTCATAGGCCAGCTTGCCACCGGCCTGGCATAGCAACTGGTACACCGGCATGTAGCCTGCCGACATGCACAACAGGTCGCAGGCCAGGCGCAGGCCATGCGGGCCAACCTTGCCCTGGCCGGTGATTGGGCGAATGTCCACGCCATTGACATGGCGCATGCCCGCTTCGTGCAGCGCTTCGTACACCGTGCTGCCCTGGTGCACAGGGATAGCGCGGTGCTTCAGCTCGGCGGCCAGCGTGGCATCGGCCGGCGCGGTGCGCATGTCGACCACAGCAGCCACAGCCACGCCTTGTTCCTGCAGGTCGAGCGCGGCAAGGTAGCCGTCATCGTGGCCGGTCAGGATCACTGCGCGCTGGCCCGGTTTGACCGCGTACAGCTTCATCAGCCGCTGTGCGGCGCTGGTCAGCATCACACCGGGCAGGTCGTTGTTGCGGAACACCACCGGCTGGTCGAACGAACCGGCCGCCACCAGGCAACGGCCGGCACGCACCTTGTACAGGCGCTTGTGCTGGATCACTGGCAGGTAGTGGTCGGTGAACCAGCCGTTGCAGGTGGCGTCCAGCAGCACCTGGATGTTCGGGTGACCCTCTACGGCTGCCAGCAATTCCTGACGCAGGCTGGCGGCACGCGTGCCGGCGATGTCAAAGCGGGCGTAGGTGAGCGAGCCGCCAAGCACGGGCTGTTGCTCGATCAGCAACACCTTGGCCCCGGCATTGGCCGCGTCCAGCGCCGCGCGCAGGCCGGCAGGGCCTGCGCCGATGACGGCGACATCGACAAACAGGTAGGCCTTGTCGTAGTACTGTGGCTTGAAGCCTTGGTCGAGCACGCCCAGGCCGGCTTTTTTGCGAATCAGCGGCTCCCACACCTTCCACATGCCTTTGGGCTTGTAGAACGAGCGGTAATAGAAACCCACCGGCATGAAGCGCGAGCACTTGCCCAGGTAGGCGTCGCGGTCGTGCTCCAGGCTGCCGTTGAAGTTCTGCCCTTCGACCACCTGCCCGTCGCGGGCGGCTTCCAGGTCGGCCAGCACGTTGGGTTCCTCAGGCAGTTGCACCAGGGTGTTGGCATCTTGCCCGGCCATGCTCAGCGGGCCGCGTGGGCGGTGGTATTTGAATGAACGCGACAGCAACCAGCGGCCGCTGCCAAGCAGGGCGCTGGCAATGCTGTCACCGGCAAAGCCCGAACAGGCCTGGCCGTCGAACTGGAAACGCAAGGGGCGTTCGCGGTCGATCAGCAGGCCCATGGGCGCGGGGAGGCGAGTGTGGCTGTTCATCCGGCGATCTCCGGGGTGGCGGCGGGGGTGAAGTCGACGCGGCGGTCGAACAGTGCTTTCGGGTCGAAGGTGCGCAGCACCTGGTCGCTTACCGTGTGGCGCTCGGCCAGAAACCAGTAGCTGGAAGCGTTGTGCAGCCACCACTCGAGCACCACCCCGGCCAGGTTGTCGCTATTGAACACATAGTCGGCCCACTCGGTATCGCTGCAGTTGGCCGGGTCGGGCATGTGCTTGCACTCGCCGCCGTAGGTGAACTCGCTGATGTTGCGCGGGCCGTTCAAGGGGCAGGTCAGGATTTTCATCGTCATGTGCTCCTAGTGGCTGGCCGCAGTGGCGCCCATTTCGTTGACTTGCTGGAAGCGGCTGAAGCGCTCGAGGGCGAAGGGGGCAATCAGCTCGGGCACCTTGCCGCCGCTGGCGACCAGCTCGGCCATGGTCTTGCCGCAGATCGGCGTGGCCTTGAACCCCCAGGTGCCCCAGCCAGCATCCAGGTAGTAGTTCTGCACCGGTGACAGGCCCATGATCGGGCTGTAGTCCGGGGTCATATCGGTCATCCCGGCCCACTGGCGCATCAGCTTGGCGTTGGCCATGAACGGGAACATTTCGATGGCGTGGGCCAGCAGGCTTTCCTTGAGGTCGAGGGTGGAGCGGGTGTTGTACAGCGGGTAAGGGTCGGAGCCGCCGCCGAAGACGATTTCGCCTCGGCTGGTCTGCTGCACGTAGCAGTGCAGCGCCGACGAACTTACCAGCGGGTCGAGAAACGGCTTGAAGGGCTGGGTGACCATGGCTTGCAGCGGGTAGGTGTGGATCGGCGCGCGGATGCCGGCCTTTGCCATCAACAGCGAACTGGCACCCGCCACGGCCTGGACCACGCAGCCGCATTGCACCGTGCCGCGGTTGGTCTTCACCGCCTCGATGCGGCCATTGCGGATCAGCAAGTCCTGCACTTCGGTCAGTTGGTGGATTTGCACGCCGCGCCTGGCTGCCTGTTTGGCGTAGCCCCAGGCCACCGCGTCGTGGCGCGCGGTGGCGCCGTCGATGTGCCACAGGCCCGCCAGCACCGGCAGGTGGCCGGGGTCCAGGTTCAGGCTGGGCACCAGCTCGCGGATCTGTTGGCGATCGATCATTTCGCTACGCCCGCCGAAGTGCTTGTTCACTTCGGCGCGCTGGCGGAAGGCGCGCACGGTGGCGTCGGTGTGCGCCAGGGTAAGCTGGCCGCGCTCGGAATACATGATGTTGAAGTCGAACTCGTTCGACAGGTTCTGGAACATGCGCACCGATTCTGCGTAGAAGCGCACACCTTCGCTGGTGAGGTAGTTGGAGCGGATCACGGCGGTGTTGCGCGCGGTGTTGCCGCCCCCCAGGTAGGCTTTTTCCAGCACGGCGACGTTGGTCACACCGTGGTACTTGGCCAGGTAGTAGGCGATGGCCAGGCCGTGGCCGCCGCCGCCGATGATCACCACGTCATAGCGTGGCTTGAGTTCGCACGGTGGCGGCAGGTCGACCTCCACCGGGTAGTCGGCGCTCAGGCCGTATTTCAGCAGGGCGAAAGGCATGCGGTGCGCTCCTGGTGGACGGCCTGTTGTTGCAGGTCGAGGGCGAGCAGGGTGTTTTTCATCAAGTAGGCGATGGTCATCGGGCCGACGCCGCCGGGGACCGGGGTAATGCCGGCGACCTGGGGCAGGGCAGCGGCGAAATCGACATCACCGACCAGGTGGTTTTGGCCGTCTTCATCGATGCGGTTGATGCCGACGTCGATCACCACCGCACCGGGTTTGAGGCAATCGGCACCGATCAGCCGTGGCTTGCCCACTGCGGCAACCAGGATGTCGGCCTGGCGGCACAACGCGGGCAGGTTGCGGCTGCGTGAATGCACCACAGTCACCGTGCAGTCGGCCTGCAACAGCAGGGCAGCCATGGGCTTGCCGACGATGTTCGAGCGGCCGACCACTACCGCATGTTTGCCACGCAGCTCGCCACAGGCGTCGCGCAGCAGGCGCATGCAGCCGCTGGGGGTGCACGGGGTCAGCACATCGCGGCCCTGGGCCAGGCCACCGACGTTCTCGCTGTGGAAGCCGTCCACGTCCTTGAGCGGGTTGATGGCCTGCAATACGCAATGCTCGTCGATGTGCGCGGGCAACGGCAGTTGCACGAGGATGCCGTTCACCTCGGGGTCGCGGTTCAGGCGGTCGATCAAGGTCAGCAGGTGGGCCTGGGTGGTGTCGGCGGGCAGGCGATGTTCCTGCGAGCGGATGCCCACCTCTTCGGCGCGCAGCACTTTATTGCGCACGTACACCTGGCTGGCGGCATCGGCACCCACCAGCACCACGACCAGGCCCGGTTGCACGCCGCCCTGGCGCAGTTCCTGCACCTGCTCGCGTACCTCGGCCAGCACACGCGCGGCGGTGGCCTTGCCGTCGATCAGCTTGAGGCTGGTAAGTGCGTTCATTTGAAGATCACCGTGCGGTCGTGGTTAAGGAATACCCGGTGTTCAAGGTGGTATTTCACCGCGCGGGACAGGGCGATGGTCTCGGTGTCGCGGCCGATGGCCACCAGAGCGTCCGGGGCATAGGCGTGGTCCACGCGTTGCACTTCCTGCTCGATGATCGGCCCTTCGTCCAGGTCGCGGGTCACGTAGTGGGCGGTGGCGCCGATCAGTTTTACCCCGCGCTGATAGGCCTGGTGGTAGGGCTTGGCGCCTTTGAAACCGGGCAGGAACGAGTGATGGATGTTGATCGCCCGGCCCGACAGCTGGCGGCACAGGTCATCGGAGAGGATTTGCATGTAGCGCGCCAGCACCACCAGTTCGGTGCCGGTGTCCTCGACGATACGCAGCAGTGCGGCTTCCTGTTCGGCCTTGGTGTCCTTGGTGACCGGCAGGTAAACGAAGCGAATGCCCTGGCGCTCGGCCATGGGGCGCAGGTCCAGGTGATTGGAGACCACGGCGGTGATCTGCATGTCCAGTTCGCCCTTGGCATGCCGGTACAACAGGTCGGACAGGCAGTGGTCGAACTTGCTCACCATCAGCAGCACACGCATCGGCCGGGCGCTGCTGTGCAGGCTCCATTGCATGTCGAAGCGCTGGGCCACGTCGGTAAAGCCAGCCTCCAGCTGTGGTGTGTCGCCGCTGACACCGGTGTTGAAGCGGAACACCGCGCGCATGAAGAAGCGCCCATTGTCCTCGTCGTCGAACTGCGCCATCTCGCTGATGTAGCAACCGTGCTCGGCCAGGTAAGTGGTCACCGCAGCGACGATGCCGGACACGGCCGGGCAACTGACGCGCAGGATGAAGTGATCGGGAGCGGGATGCATGTCGGATAGGCCTCGTGATGGAGTGGGGCAGGTCGGGCACAAGGGCAAAAGAAGATTCGCGACGGTGCGAAGGGTGTTTCTTGTTAGGAATATAAATTTCCTTTTGGAGATTTATAGGCGATATGAGGGGTGATGGTCTAGATGTTTGTGAAATTTTTTATCCTGGCAGGAAAGTTTTTTTAGAGGCCTTTGCCGGGCTATGCTTGCTCCATGACCACACCACCGCCTCTACGCCAACCTTGCCCCCCTGGCGCCTGCGACTGCGGCCGGGAACACTTGGTCGAACACCCGCAGGCCGCCCAACGCATCCTCCTGCTGACCCGCCAGGAAGAAAAGCGCCTGCTCGAACGCCTGGAAAACCTCAAGGACCTCGAAGACCTGCAGCGCCTGCAGCAGCGTCTGTACGACAACCTCGGCATCCGCGTACACATCGCCCCCGGCTTCAACGAAGTGCGCACCATGCGCGGCATCGTCATCGAACTGGATGATCAGCCGGGGCTATGCCGCAAAACCAGGCAGTCGATCCCGGCGGCCATTCGGCGTGGGCTGGAGCGCAACCCGCAGGTCGCCTACCGCCTGCTCGATACCTACGACCTGCTGCGTGACGGTTGAGAGAGGAGTGAGTCATGCACATGGCGGCGCAAACAAACCATAGCGCCTTAATTTTTCCGAAGCCTCCCACGTCTACTTGAAAGCCCCCCTGCGCGAAGCCCGCAGCGGTACTCATCATTCAAGGAGACAGGCAATGACTTCCGTTTTCGACCGCGACGATATCCAGTTCCAGGTAGTGGTCAACCACGAAGAGCAATACTCGATCTGGCCCGACTACAAGGCCATCCCCAACGGCTGGCGTGCGGTGGGCAAGAGCGGCTTGAAGAAGGACTGCCTGGCCTACATCGATGAGGTCTGGACCGATATGCGCCCGCTGAGCTTGCGCCAGAAAATGGCCGAAGCCGCCGCCCAGTGACCACGCTGAACCTGCTGTGCCTGCCGTACTCCGGCGCCAGCGCCATGGTCTACAGCCGCTGGCGGCGCAAGCTGCCAGCGTGGTTGCAGGTGCGCCCGGTAGAGCTGCCGGGGCGGGGCGCACGCATGGCCGAGGCGCTGCACACCGACATGCAAGCCCTGGCCCGGCAACTGGCCCGCGAACAGCGCCTGGCGGCCAGCGCCCCCTATGCGCTGCTTGGGCACA
This sequence comes from Pseudomonas sp. NBRC 111132, assembly GCF_001320565.1. Lineage (NCBI taxonomy): Bacteria > Pseudomonadati > Pseudomonadota > Gammaproteobacteria > Pseudomonadales > Pseudomonadaceae > Pseudomonas > Pseudomonas sp. NBRC 111132. The sequence goes on along the minus strand of NZ_BCBI01000057.1, from coordinate 8,546 downwards.
GCCTGGGCGCGCTGCTGGCCTTCGAGCTGGCCCATGAACTGCAAGCTTTGGGCTGCCCGCCACCCTTGGCGCTGTTCGCTTGCGGCACGGCGGCACCCACGCGGCGTGAGGACTACGACGGCAAGAGCTGGCGCGAGCCCAAGGGCGACGCCGAGCTTATCAGCGAGTTGCGCGAGCTTCAGGGTACGCCCGAGGAAGTGCTGGCGAACGCCGAGTTGATGAGCCTGACCTTGCCGACCTTGCGTGCCGACTTTCTGTTGTGCGGCACCTACGCCTACCGCCAGCGGCCGGCGTTGCAGTGCCCACTGCATGTGCTGGGTGGCGTGGATGACCGGGCCAGCGACGAGCAACTGCAGGCCTGGCGCAAGGAAACCCACGGCAAGTTCTCGCTGCAGATGTTCCCAGGTGGGCACTTCTTCATCCATGAGCATGAAGACCGCGTGCTCGACGCGCTGACCGCGTCGTTGCAGCCGCTTCGGCTGTCCGCCTGATTGACGTCACCGCTTGCCTGGGGGAGGCTAGGGCTTTTCCCAGGCAAGGGGCAGACAATGCTGATCGATCCACTCAAGGCCACGCTGCTGGTCGTCGACATCCAGGAAAAACTCATCGGCGCCATGAGCGACCCCGAAGGCACTCGGGCGCGGGCCCGCTGGTTGCTGGCCGCGACTGCCGAGCTGGAACTGCCGACGGTGATTTCCGAGCAGTACCCCAAGGGCCTGGGCCATACCCTGGCGCAATTGCTGGCCGCAGCACCGGCCGCCGAGGTGGTGGAGAAAAGCCACTTTTCCTGCGTGGCCGCGCAGTGTCTGCCAGCCAGCCTGATGGCGCGTGAGCAGGTGATCGTCTGTGGCATGGAAACTCACGTCTGCGTGCTGCAGACCGTGCTCGGCCTGCTGGGGCTGGGCAAGCAGGTGTTCGTGGTCGAAGATGCCTGCGACAGCCGAACCTCGGCCAGCAAGGCGGCAGGCCTGGCTCGCATGCGTGCCGCCGGGGCGCAAGTGGTGACCCGTGAGATGGTGCTGTTCGAACTGCTGGGCAGCGCCAGCCATCCGCTGTTCCGCCACATCAGCAAAACCTACCTGGTCGGTGAACAGCCCTGAACGGTCGGGCACTGGCTGTGGGGGTGATGGCCCTGGCGCTGCTGCAAGGCTGCGCCGGGCGTCGTGAAGAAGCGCCAGAAGCGGACCCGGCCAAGGTCCGCGCACAGCTGCTGCGATTGCTGCCTGCCCAGGCCAAGGATCGCGAGGGTTGGGCCCAGGATATTCAAGTGGCCTTTGCAGCGCAGCGCATAGCCCCCAGCAAAAGCAACCTGTGCGCAGTGCTGGCGGTAACCGAGCAGGAATCGACCTTCACGGCCGATCCGCAGGTGCCCAACCTGGGGCGTATCGCCCGCGAGGAAATCGACCGCCGCGCTGCACGCCTGCACATTCCCAAACTGTTGGTCGACGGTGCGCTGAAGGCGCCTTCGGGTAACGGCCAGAGCTACCAGCAGCGTTTGCAGGCAGTGCGCAGCGAGAAGCAGTTGAGCGAACTGTACGACGAGGTCATTGCCCGCGTGCCGTTGGGCAAAACCCTGTTGGACGGGCTGAACCCGGTGCACACCGGCGGGCCGATGCAGGTCAGCATCGACTTTGCCGAAAAGCATGCAACGGATTACCCCTACAGCCATGGCGGTACGATTCGCCAGGAAGTGTTCACCCGGCGCGGCGGCATGTACTTCGGTATTGCCCACCTGTTGGGCTACCCGGCCAACTACGAGCGCCAGCTTTATCGCTTTGCCGATTTCAACGCGGGCTGGTACGCCAGCCGCAATGCGGCGTTCCAGGCGGCGTTGAGCAGAGTAACGGGTGCGCCGCTGGCCCTGGACGGTGACTTGATCGCGCTGGGCTCGATCATGCCAGGCACTACTGAGCTCGTGGCGCGCAAGCTTGGGGTGAAGCTGGGGTTGCGTAACCCGCAGATTCGCAGCCAGCTGGAGGAGGGCGACAGCTTGGCGTTCGAGGACAGCAAGCTCTACAGTGGGGTGTTTGCCCTGGCGGATGCCAAGACTGGCAAGCCGGTGCCACGGGCGGTGTTGCCGGGGATTGAACTGAAGAGCCCCAAGATCACTCGCAAGCTGACTACCGCGTGGTTCGCAGGGCGGGTGGATGAGCGTTACCAGCGGTGCATGAAGCGGTAGCAGTGCGTTGCCTGTAACGGCCTCTTCGCGGCTGAAGCCGCCCCCACAGGAATGTGGCCGGACCCTAAGGTTGCGCGGTCCCTGTAGGAGCGGCTTTAGCCGCGAAGAGGCCAGCACAGGCGACATCAGCTTTCGCCCAATGCCCCAACCACCTGCTCCACGCTAGCCTTCAGCCCTGCAAACGCATCCTCAGGGTCACTCTCAACCACCACCAGCTTAGCCCCGGCCGCCTCGATCACCTCTGCCACCGCGGGGTCTGGCTGCCGGTGGTCCAGCACCAGTGCCACATCCTGCGCTTTCAGGTTTTCACCTAGCGCTTTGAGCGCGGCAGCATCCCACTCGGCTGGCAGCGGCTGCTCCACCACGTCCAGATTCAACCCGCTGGCCAGGTAGCCCAATCGCTCGGACAGGCTCACCACCGTCAGGTTGTCGACCTTGGCCAGACGCGTCTGGCTGCTGGCCGATAGCTCCAGCAACTGGCGCTTGAGCCCTGCCAGGTTGCCCTGGATCTTCGTCTTTTCGTCCGGTGCCAGCCGCTCCAGGTCATTGGCTACTACATCGGCCATGCGCCCGAGGTTGGTCGGGTTGAGCCAGGGGTAGGCGCCATAGGCATCGTCACCCGTGACCGCAATACCTGGCAGCGCGCCGTCCACCGGCCGCGCAGCATCGATCTCGACAATACGGATGTTGCTGCGCCGGGCCATCGGGTACAGCGGGTCGTCACGCCAGATCGAGCGCACGCCGATCACCGCATCCGCTTGCTGTGCGGCTTTGTGCAGGCTGGCGCCACCACGCCCGCTGAAGTATGACGGCTGGCGACTGGCCGGCAGGTTGGCCGGTGCTGCCTGCTTGAGCTGTACCGAGGTGCCGCCGAGCAGGGCACTGGCCAGGCTGTGAGTGACGGGCAGGGTCGTCAGCACTTGCGTGGCGAAAGTCAGCGATGGCAGGCCGGCCAGGGCTAGTGCCAGGGTCAGGCGTTTGAAGTTCATGCCAGGTTTCCTTGCAGGCGGGGAACGAGGGCGCGGGCCAGGGCGGCCAGGGCGAAACAGAGACCGGCGACCAGAATGATCGCGGCACCTGACGGCACCGGCAGGTCGAACACGATCGGCAACAGGATGCCGAACAGGGTGCTGATGGTGGCAATCAGCACCGACAGGAAGAAAAAGCCCTTGAGCGACTGGCTGACCAGGCGAGCGGCGGCGGCAGGAATCACCAACAGCGCACCGACCAGGATGGCACCGATCACTTTCACTGCGGCCACGGTTACCAAGGTCACCAGCACCACGAACAGATAGTCCAGGGTTTTCACCGCCACCCCACGCACAGCCGCCAGTTGCGGGTTGAAGCTGGCCAGCATGATGCGGTTGTACAGTGGCAAGGCCAAGGCCAGCACCAGCACTGCGACGATGCCCAGTACCACCAGGTCCTGGCCGCTGACGGTCAGCACCGAGCCGAACAGCACGTTTTCGAGGATATGCACGTTGATCTTGCCTGCCAGCATCAACAGCAGGCTGGCGCCCAGCGCCAGCGACACCGACAGGAACACGCCAATCAACGTGTCCGGCGACAGCCCGGTGCGGTTGCGCAGGAAGTTGAGCAGGATGCCGAACAGCAGGCAGTAGCCGAACAGGCTGCCGTAGGGGCCGGTGTAGGGCTCGCCCAACAGGATGCCGATGGCCACGCCGGTCAGCGCGGCATGGCCGACCGCTTCGGAGAAGAAGGCAAACCGCTTGACCACCACCAGGGTGCCCAGGCCACCGAGCACCGGGCCGATCATCAGGCCGGCCAGCAGGGCGTTGACCACGAAGCCGTAGGCCAGCGCCTCGGGCAGGTAGCCGGCAGTCGCCCAGTCCTGGACCGTTTGGCGAAAGAATTCAAAACTCATCAGGCAAGGCTCTCGCTACGCGGGTGAACGGAGAACAGGCCGAGCAGGCGCTCTGGGGTCAGGGCCTGGGCGGGTGGGGCGTCGAACAGTACCTGGCGGCTCAGGCCAGTCACTCGGTCGGCCAGGCGCAGCACAGCTTCCAGGTCATGCTCGATCCACAGCACGGTTGTGCCAGCCTGGCGCCAGCCATGCAGCAACTGTTCGAACACCTGGATACCCGCTTCATCGAGCGCCGACATGGGTTCGTCCAGCACCAGCAACTGCGGCTCGGGGATCAGGCCCTGGGCCAGCAGCACGCGCTGGCGCTCACCACCCGACAACGCCCCCATGCGCCGCTTGCGTTTGTCGAGCATGCCGACCCGCGCCAGGGCCGCGTCGATAGCCGGTTGCACACGCCGCGACAGGCCGAGGAAGGCCGGGCGGCGCTGGCACATGGCGGCCATGAAGTCGTCCACGGTCATCGGCAGGCCACGGTCGAACTCCAGTGCCTGCGGCACATAACCAATCACCTCACGCTCGTTCGGCCAATGCAGGGTCAGTTGTCCCTGATGCGGCATCTGCCCCAGCAGGGTCTTGATCAGCGAGCTCTTGCCGCCGCCATTAGGGCCGACGATGGCGTGCACGCTGCCAGCGGCAACGCTGAAACTGACCTGTTCGAGGATGCGGGTGCGGCCTAGCGTCAGGTTGATACCGGCGAACTCGATGCGTGGCCCGCAGGCTGCCAGCAGGTTGGCGGCTACGGTCATGCGCGGTTCTCCTGAATGGCACGGACCACGGTGTCGAGGTTGCGCTTCATTTCCACCTCGTATTTGTCCTTGGTGTATTCGCCATAGGAGATATGGGTCAACGGATACAGGCGCACGCCGGACTCACGCTGAATGGTTTCGACATAGGCCGACGGGAAGTCCATTTCCGAGAAGATCACCCGCACGTCCAGTGCCTTGAGCTGGTCGATGGTCTTTTTCAGCTGCGCCGGGCTGGGCTCGATGCCATGGGCCGGTTCTACCACTGCGGTCACTTCCAGGCCGAAATCACGCACGAGGTAGTCGTAGGCAGCATGGATGGTCGCCACGCGGAACGTGGCGCTTGGGGCTTCGGTGACCTTGGCCAGGGCCTCGGCCCGCAGGGCGCGCAGGCGCTTGGCGTAGGCGCGGGCGTTTTGCGTGTACAGCTTGGCGTTGTCCGGGTCGAGCTTGCCCAGTTCGCGGGCGATGTTGTTGACCTGGGCGATGGTGGTGCTGATGGACAGGAAGGTGTGCGGGTTGACCACCTTGCCGGCGCCGCGTGCGGCAATGCCGGTGGCCGCCAGCAACGGTACGTTCTGGTTGGCTTCGATGGTCGTGATGCCGGGCTTTTCACTGGCGGCGATCATGCGGTCGGCGAAGTCGTCGTGGCCGACACCATTGAGCACCACCACGTCCAGCGTACCGATGCGTTTGATGTCCTCGGCCCGTGGCTCGTAGGCGTGGGGGTTGAAGCCTGCTGGAATCAACGGCACCACTTCGGCTTTGTCGCCGACGATGTTGCTCACGTAGCTGTAGTAGGGGTGCAGGGTGATGCCGATGCGCAGCGGCTTGCCGTTATCGGCCAGGGCCAGTGACGGCAGGGCAAAGGCCAGGAGCAGGGCGAGGGCGGAGCGGAGCATGGGGGAGTCCTTGGGTTCAGTGACGGTGTTCGCGGGTAACCCCGGCGTCGTAATGGCTGACGACCTGCTGCCAACCGGCGGCGATCAGGGTGGCCTGGCCGAGGTCGTCCGGGATCACGGCGGCGCTGTCGCGGCGCAGCCAGACATCGGCCTGGCCGGTGCTGTCGGCGGGCAGGATCAGCAGCAGGCTGCCGGCGACCTCGGGGGCCTGGCTGCGGCCCAGGTAGGCGCCGGGCTCCAGCCACGACCATTGGTGGCCGCCGCGGCTCTGGCTGCCGGCATCGACCACGAACGGTGGCAGGCCTTCCTCGGCCAGGGCCTGCACGCTGGGTACGACGCCATTTTCTTCACGCAGCAGCTGGATTTCGTCGAAGGCCACGCGCAAGTCGGTGTACAGGCCTTGCTCGGCGGCGGTGAGGTCGCGGCGGGCGTCGATCTGGTGGCTGGCGATGGTCTGTTCGTCCTCGCGCTCACCGCGTAGCAGCACCACGCTGGCGGCGAGCACCACGATCAACAGGCTGGCCAGCAGCACGTACAGGGTTTCGTGCCCGGCGCCGGCCGGGCGAATCACTTGGGCGCGGCTCATGGCTGGGCGATGTCGGCGTAGTCGACTTCCACCACGTGCCCGGGGCCTGCGTCGAATAGCACATAGAACTCACCGTCCGGGCGCTTGAAGGTCAGCGTCGAATCGTCACCAAGCTTGCCGCCGACCAGCACCTGTTCGTCATAGCCGATCACATCCAGGGTCACCCCAGGGGCACCGCTGCCGTCCGAGAAGCCGCCGGTGCACTTGACCTGGCCGCTGGCCAGCGCTTCGCATTCGCACATCGGGTTGTGCGCCAGGGCGGGGCCGGCGGCCAGTACCATGAAGGGCAGGGCGAGGGTGCGCATCAGGTTTTTCATTTCTTGCCTCCTTGTTTCTCGAGCCAGGCCACGGTGGCTGGCGATGCCTTGGCCAGGGGGACTGACGCCTGGTGCATGCTGCCGTCCCAGCCTTCCAGGGTGATCCAGATCTGCGCGTCGGGTTTGGTGCGTGGTGGAATCGGCAGTGAGGTGCCCATGTTGTACGGTGCACCGAAGAAGATGGTGCCGGCGGCGCGCAGGCTGCGAGGCTTGCCAATACGCAGGTAGGCCGCTTTGACGTCCTTGATGCAGGCCTTGCACAGCGATGCGTTGAACGACTTGAAGAAGCCGGCCGGGCCATCGGCGCGTGGCGCTTCGTCACGCAGTTCGGCCAGGTCGAGGCTGTAGGGGCCGACCTGGATGTCGCTGATCACATTGGCGCCCAGGCCGGCGTCACCGCGAAACAGCTTGGCGTCGGCGAAGTACTTGGGCATGAAGCCCAGCGGAATCAGGATCAGCAGGATATTCAGGTGAAAACGCCACTTCAGCCAAAGCTGCTTCAGCGGGCTGGTGGGCAGGGCTTGGGCCTGGCTCATTAATGGATCTCCACGGTGGTTTCACTGCGCGCCGCACGGGGTGCTCGCTCGCTGCGCTTGAGGGCGGCGGCGGTGGCCTGGGCGGTGCGTTTGGTCCAGATCAGCAGGCCGCTGAGCACCATCAAGGTGAGGACCAGGCCGAAGAAGAACCAGATCAGCTTGATCGGCAGGCCGCCAAAATCGCCAGTGTGCAGCGGGCGCATGGATTCGGTGACGAACTCCAGGGCCGAGCGGTCGCTGATTTCGAACTGGCTGTCGACATTGCTTGTATACGGGTTCACCGACGCACTCTGGAACATCAACGGGTACCAGCCTGGCCCAGACAGGGTGACGTGGCTGTAGGCGGTGGCGGGCAGCGAGACGGAGTTGATCTCCAGCCCTGGGATCGCCAGGCCGGCAATGCGCGCAGCTTCATCCAGGTTGATGCGCGGGGCAGGGCTGCCATCTGGCGTTTGCGGCACGTCCTCACGGGCGATCACCGGCACGATGGGCCGGCTGGAAATGGTGATGTGGTTGTCGAACAGTATCGCCTGGATCAGGAACCAGGTGCCGGTGATGGAAATCACCGCAATGAACCAGATCGACCACACCCCGGCCAGGCGGTGCAAGTCACCCCAAAAAATCCGCGAGCCATGGCCGGTGCGCACGGGTTTGAAAAAGCCCTTCCAGAACTTTTTGTACACAACCAGGCCAGTGACCAGCGAGGCCAGCATCGGCAGGCCGAGCAGCGACACCAGGTACCAGCCCCAGCTGAAACCATTGGTGAACGGCACCAGCCACCAGCCGTGCAGGGCCCGGGTGAAGGCTTCGAAGTTGAAGTCAGGGGTCTTGCCCTGGATGGCGCCGGTGTAGGGGTTTACGTACAGCGTCGGGCTGGTGCCGTCTGGCAGGGTGACATTGGCCTTTACCGCGAAGTGCGAGCCATCGGGTTGACTGAGCCGGTCCACGACCATATCCGGCTCGGCCTTGTGCAAGGCTTCCAGCACCTGCTGGAAGCTCATGCGTTGCACGTCCGCGTCTGGCTTGTTGGCGCGCACGGCCGAGTCGGCCAGCCAGACGATTTCCTGGCTGACCACGGCAAGCATGCCGGTGAAGCAGACGATCAGGACAAAGAACCAGATCGGCAAGGCAAGCCAGCTGTGGACCAGGAACCACAGCCTGGATTTGGATTTTTTCGGTGATTTGGCCATCAGACGGTCTTCTGCAATGGGTGGTCGAGCGTGTGCCCAACCAAAGAGGGCTGTACTGATAAGGACGAATGAGAATTGAAAACCTGCCTTTTAAAATGAAAGCAAATGTTTCAAAAGACGAAGGCCGGACGGCGCACGCGGCGTCAGTCCGGCCTTGAAAGCTTGTTGCAGAGGGTTCAGGCGCGGGTCAGGGCTACCGCCGCTTGCG